>DATKJN010000636.1:0-3395 GCA_035543655.1 Burkholderiaceae bacterium
GCGATCGAACTCGCGGTCGGCATCGCACGTGGCCGCAACACCTACCGCGTGCACGACGCGCTGTCCAGCATCGGTCTGGGCATGCTGAGCCAGCTGGTCGGGTTGTTCACCAAGCTGCTCGCGATTGGCGTCTACACGGCCGCGTACGAGCATGTGGCGCTGTTGCGCCTGCCCGTCGATTCGATCGCGGTCTGGGTCGGTGCGTTGCTGCTGTACGACCTGTGCTACTACTGGTTGCACCGCGCTGGTCATCGGGTGGGCATCTTCTGGGCTGCGCACGTGGTGCACCACCAGAGCGAGGACTACAACCTGTCGACCGCACTGCGCCAAACCTCGAGCGGTGCGCTGCTGGGTTGGATCTTCTATCTGCCGATGGCCATCATCGGCGTGCCACCTCTGGTGTTCGGCACGGTCGCGCTGATCGATCTGCTCTACCAGTTCTGGGTGCACACGCAGCAGATCGGCAAGCTCGGCTGGTTCGACCGCTGGTTCTGCTCGCCATCGAACCACCGCGTCCATCACGCGGTGAACGACCGTTACCTCGACCGCAACTACGGCGGCATCCTGATCATCTGGGATCGTCTGTTCGGCACCTTCCATGAAGAAGACGACGACGAACCGTGCATCTATGGCACACGTGCCCCGCTGCGCAGCTTCAATCCACTGTGGGCGAACGTCGAGGTGTACACCGCGCTGGCGCGTGATGCGCTGCGCGCGCGTTCATGGTGGGACAAGCTGCGCATCTGGTTCATGCCACCCGGCTGGCGGCCGGACGATGTGGCCGAACGGTTTCCGAAGCCGGCATTCCGGGTCAGCGACGTGCAGCGCTACGACCCGCCGACCGCGGCTGGCGCACAAATGTTGGCCGCCGCCTTGTTCGTCGTGATGCTTGGCGGCGTGTGTTGGCTGTTGTGGCACGCACACGAATGGTCCGCGCCAGCGCTGCTGGGAGGAACGGTGCTGGTCATCGCCGGACTGTGGGTGGTTGGGCGGCTCGGCGAGGGCCGACGCGCTCCGGCGACGATGGCCGTTGCGGGCTAGGTCTCGCGGTCGAGGCCCGAGAACAGATCGGCGGCGACCGCCTTCGGCGGCGTCACGCCAAGGTGCCGATAGGCGGCCAGAGTGGCCACGCGGCCACGGGGCGTGCGCTGCAAATAGCCCTGCTGAATCAGGTACGGCTCGATCACGTCTTCGATCGTGTCGCGTTCTTCGCCGATCGCCGCGGCCACGTTGTCCAGGCCCACCGGACCGCCATCGAAGCGATGCACCACGGCTTCAAGCAGCTTGCGGTCCATCACGTCGAAGCCCAGCGGGTCGACGTCGAGCATCGCCAATGCCTGGTCGGCGATCGTGTGCGTGATGCGCCCTTGCGCCTTCACTTCGGCATAGTCGCGCACGCGGCGCAGCAGGCGGTTGGCGATGCGCGGCGTACCACGCGCGCGGCGCGCGATCTCCGATGCGCCGGCTTCGTCGATCGGCACCGACAGCAGCTGCGCGGAGCGATGCACGATGCGCGCCAGCTCTTCGTGCGTGTAGAACTCGAGCCTGGCCACGATGCCGAAGCGGTCGCGCAGCGGGTTGGTCAGCATGCCGGCGCGCGTGGTGGCGCCCACCAGGGTGAACGGCTGCAGATCGAGCTTGATCGAGCGTGCCGCCGGACCCTCGCCGATCATGATGTCGATCTGGTAGTCCTCGAGCGCGGGATACAGAATCTCCTCGACCACCGGAGAGAGCCGATGGATCTCGTCGATGAACAGTACATCGTTGCGCTCGAGGTTGGTCAGCAGTGCCGCCAGGTCCTTCGGCTTCTCGAGCACGGGACCGGAGGTCTGGCGCAGGTTCACGCCGAGTTCGGCGGCGATGATGTGGCTGAGGGTCGTCTTGCCGAGCCCAGGCGGCCCGAACAGCAGCACGTGATCGAGCGCCTCGCCGCGTTGCTTGGCCGCGCCGATGAAGATCTCGAGCTGCTCGCGTGTCTTGGCCTGGCCGACGTAGTCGCGCAGCTGGCGCGGCCGCAGTGCACGCTCGAGCGCCTCTTCCTGTGGCGACTGACGCACCGCGCCCACGGTGCGCGGCGCGGCGGGTGCACCGGCGAGGTCGTCCGTCTGGATGCCCATGGCGCGATTGTCGCTGCTGCGGTGCAGTTGTCAGCGCGACAGCGCGCGCAGTGCCAGCTTGATGCCCTCGCCCACCGCCACGTCGGGCGGCAGTGACTTCAGCGCCGCCGCGGCTTCGCGCTCGTTGTAGCCGAGCGCCAGCAGGGCCTGCACGATGTCGCCTTGTGCGTCGGTGGTCATGGCGGTGCGGCCTTGCAGATCGGGCGCGAGCTTGTCCTTTAGCTCCAGCAGCAGCCGCTCCGCGGTTTTCTTGCCGATGCCGGGCACCTTCACCAGCCGCGCGCTCTCCTGGCGCGATACCGCCTGTGCCAGTTCGGCGACCGACAGGCCCGACAGAATCGCCAGCGCCGTGCGCGGCCCGATGCCCGAGATGCGGATCAATAGCCGAAACGTGGCCCGCTCGTCTACGCTGCCAAAGCCATACAGCAGATGCGCGTCTTCGCGCACCACCAAGTGGGTCAACAGCGCGATCCGCTCGCCCACCGCGGGCAGGTTGTAGAACGTGCTCATCGGCACGTCGAGTTCGTAGCCCACGCCCGCAACGTCCACCAGCACCTGTGGCGGTGCCTTGTCAGCGAGGGTGCCGGTCAGGCGTCCGATCATGGCCGGCGATTATCGCCGGCCGGTTTGTCGCAGCGACCGCGCTGGATCAGCGGCGGCCGAACAGACCCAGGCGCTGCGCCTCGAGCGCCGCTTCGGCGCGCGAGCTCACGTTGAGCTTGCGATAGATCTGCTTCACGTAGTCGGCGATCGTGTGGCGCGACAAGCCGAGCTGCACGCCGATCTCGGGCAACGTGAAGCCCTTGGCCACGCGCAGCAACACCTCGCTCTCGCGTTCGGTGAGTTGCACGTGCGGCAACGCATTGGCTTGCGGCTTGTTCTGTGCCGCGAAGTACGCAATGACCTTGCGCGCGATGCTCGGGGACAGCGGCGGTTCGCCCTGGCTGATGCGCTGCAACTGCTCGGTGATCAGCTCGCGCGATTGCTCTTTCAGGATGTAGCCATACGCGCCGGCCTGGAGCGCCGGGAACAGGTGCTCGTCGTCGTCGTGGATGGTCACGATGACCGAGAGTGCTTCCGGCTGCGCCTCGCGCAGCGCCGAGACCACGTCCACGCCCGACCCGTCGGGCAGGCCCAGATCGATCAGCGCCAAGTCGAACTTCTGCGCCGACACCTGCGCCAGCGCGTCGTGCACGCGCGCACATTCGACGATCTGGGCGCTCGCGAAGACTTGCGTCACCAGCGCTTTCAGCCAGGAACGGATTTCGGGCAGGTCTT
>DATKJN010000637.1:0-10249 GCA_035543655.1 Burkholderiaceae bacterium
CAACGGCATGGACCCGGAGTACACCGTGCTGGGGCGCGTGGCCCGCCGCATCTGGGCGGTGGCGATGAAGGAGCGCTACGGCGCCAACGAGCGCAGCCAGAAGCTGAAGTACCACGTCCAGACGTCCGGCCGCAGCCTGCACGCGCAGGAGATCGCGTTCAACGACATCCGCACCACGCTGCAGGCGCTGATCGCGATCTACGACAACTGCAACTCGCTGCACACCAACGCCTACGATGAAGCGATCACCACGCCCACCGAGGAGAGCGTGCGCCGCGCGATGGCGATCCAGCTGATCATCAACCGCGAGTGGGGACTGGCGAAGAACGAGAACCCGAACCAGGGCGCTTTCATCATCGACGAGCTGACCGAACTCGTCGAAGAAGCGGTGCTGCAGGAGTTCGAACGCATCACCGAGCGCGGCGGCGTGCTCGGTGCGATGGAGACCGGCTACCAGCGCAGCAAGATCCAGGAAGAAAGCCTGCACTATGAGATGCTCAAGCACACTGGCGAGTACGGCATCGTCGGCGTCAACACCTTCCGCAATCCGCATGGCGACCCGGTGCCCGAGCACATCGAGCTGGCCCGCTCCACCGAGGACGAAAAGCAGTCGCAGCTGAAGCGTCTGCACGACTTCCACGCCCGCCATGCCGGCTCGGCGCCGGCCATGCTCAAGCGCCTGCAGCAGGCGGTGATCGACGACCACAACGTGTTCGAGGTGCTGATGGACGCGGTGCGTTGCTGCTCACTTGGGCAAATCACCGCGGCCCTGTTCGAAGTGGGTGGCCAGTACCGTCGCAGCATGTAGCAATCCACCTTTTGACGGTGGCGCAAGCGGCGCGCGGATTCGATAATCCGGCGCATGTCGAGGTTTGGGGAGCTGTCGACGTCCACCAAGGGCCTGCGCTTGGCGCGCAAGGCCTGGCAGCTGTTGCATCAGGATTCCGCGCGCTCGGTCGCACTGGCACGCGAGGCGATCGAGGTCGCGCGCCACGGCGCCGACACCGCCGGCGAGGCCTGGGCCCACCTGGCGATCGGCTACCACCTGCTGTACTTCGGCACGCCGGCCGAGGCAGCGCCCGAGCTCACCACCGCACAACAGCAGTTCGACAGCATCCACGACCGCGCCGGCTACGTGCTGGCAGGCACCGGACTGGCGCGCTGCCTGTGGCGCGAGGGCAAGTTTGCGGCGTCGCTCGACTTGGTGCTGCCGCTGCGCGAAGAGGGCTTGCAGGTGCTGCGCCACGAGCAGCGCGGCGTGATGCTCAACACCATCGCCGGCTGCTATTCCGCGCAGGGACGCTCCGAACAGGCCTTCGCCTACATGTACCAGGCCCTGCGCGACTCGGGACCCACGCACGGCCATGGTTTCGATGCGGTCCTGTACTGCAACCTCGCGCACGAGCTGCAGCAGATCGGCGACTACCACGAGGCGCTGCGTTATCTCGACCAAGGCATCTCGCGCTGCCACCATCTGAACAACCCGCGGCTGCTCAGCGTGCTGTTGATCAACCGCGTGATCTGCCTGACCGAACTCGACCGCGCGCAGGAGGCCATGCTCGATGTGTCGCGTGTGCGCAGCCTGCCCACCGGTTCGCAAGGCCGCGGCACGATCGCGATGTCGTTCGAGACCATGGCGATCGCGGCGCTGCGCGCCGGCGAGCACGAAATCGGCCGCGCCCTGGTCGAACAGGCGCGTGCAGCGCCACGCGAACAGATCCCCGACGAGCACGTGGAACTGGCGATCGCTGCCGCCTTGCTCGCCGGGCAGGAGAAGCGCTGGCCCGATGCGCTGCAAGACCTCGAGCGCGCGCTGCCGCTGGTGGGTGCCGACGACGCCGACGCCGCCGAGGGCTTGAGCCTGCGCGTGCGCTGCATGTACTTCCTGATTCGCAGCGAGATCCACGAACAGCTCGGTGACACCGCGCAGGCGCTGGCTCACATGCGCATCTGGCAGCAGCTCCATGTGGCGCGCGCTCACATGGCCTCGCGCGCACGCTATCAGGCCGCCGCGCTGCAGACCGAGCTGATGCGACTGCAGCACAAGCTCGACGAACAACAGTCGCAGCGCCGCGCCACCGAACGCGCACGCGCCGAGCTGGAGACCACCAACGCACAGCTGTCGCGCAAGATGGCCGAGGTGCAAGCCTTGCAGGAGGCACTGCACGAACAGGCCGTGCGCGACGCGCTGACCGGCCTGTTCAACCGCCGCTACCTGAACGAAACGCTGCCGACCGCGTTTGCGCTCGCGCAGCGCGAGCACCAGGCCCTGGCGGTGGCCATCATCGACCTCGACCACTTCAAGGCCGTGAACGACCGCTACGGCCACGGCGCCGGCGACACCCTGCTCGCGGCCTTCGGCCGGCTGTTGCTGGCGCACTGCCGCAAGAGCGACGTGGCGTGCCGCTATGGCGGCGAGGAGTTCTGCCTGCTGATGCCGCGCACCGATGCCAAGACCGCGCAGCGCAAGGTGGCCGCGCTGCTCGAGCTCTGGCAGCAGCAACGCTACGAAATCGAAGGCGACACGCTGAGCGGCCTCAGCTTCTCGGCCGGCATCTCCGATTCGCAACGCGCGCCGCTGTCGCCGCACATGCTGCTGCAGGCCGCCGACCAACAACTGCTGAGCGCCAAACAGCATGGCCGCAGCCGCGTGCTGGCACCCGGAACGACCGAATCGGCGTCGTGACACCCCAGTGGTCGTTAGCTGGTCTTGTACGTCATCAGATGGATGCTGGTCTCGGTGGCGCCGATGCCCTTGATCAGCCGCAGCCGCTCCAGCACCTGACCGAGCTCGGTCAGGTTGGATGAACGGATCTCGGCCAGCAGGTCCCAGCGTCCATTGGTGTCGTGCACCGCGGCCACCCCGGGTTCGCCCAGCAGGGCTGCGATCACCTTGCGCATCTGGTTGCCCTCGACCGCGATGCTGGTCCAGGCCCTGATCTCGTTGGGCTGGGTGTCGGGCTTCAACCGCACCGTGTAGCCGGTGATGACCCCCTCGTCTTCCAACTTGGTGATGCGGTTCTTCACCGTGCCGCGCGACACACCGAGCTTGTGGGCCAGCGTCGCCACCGTGCTGCGCGCATTGGTGCGCAGCAGTCCGATGAGCAGCTGATCCAGGCTGTCCATGCAGCAAAGTGTCAACCTGGCCTGCCGAAATGTCAATAAACCGCGCGATTTGATGCATTGGAGGGGGTTCTGCTTGCCAGGCGCCGTCGGAACAATGGTTCGCATGACGTTGTTGCTCACCCCTCGCGACGTGGCGTTGATCGTGCAGGCACAAGGCATGGCCGGCGCGCTGCGCCGCCTGTCGCGCCAGATCGAAGCCGACTTTCGACGCTGGCCGGCGTTCGACAAGAGCGCACGCGTCGCCAGCCACTCGCGCGACGGTGTGATCGAGCTGATGCCGATCGCCGACGGCTCGTTGTACAGCTTCAAGTACGTGAACGGGCATCCCGGCAACACGCGCATCGGCTTGTCCACCGTGATGGCGTTCGGCGTGCTGACTGAGGTGGCCACCGGCGCGCCGCTGCTGCTGAGCGAACTCACGCTGACCACCGCGCTGCGCACGGCGGCCACGTCGGCGCTTGCCGCACGCGTGATGGCGCGTCCCGGCAGCCGCACGATGGCCTTGATCGGCAACGGCGCGCAGGCCGAGTTCCAGGCCCTTGCGTTTCACCACCTGCTCGGCGTCCACGAGATCCGTCTGTTCGACATCGACCCTGGCGCCACCGCGAAGCTGCAACGCAACCTGCAGCATGTACCGGGCCTGGTGCTGCGGGCGTGCGCCAGCGCCGCCGAAGCAACGCGCGGTGCCGACATCGTCACCACCGCGACCGCCGACAAGAGCCATGCCGCCATCCTGACGCCCGACATGCTGGCGCCGGGCGCGCACGTGAACGCCGTCGGCGGCGATTGCCCCGGCAAGACCGAACTGCATCCCGCCGTGCTGCAGGCGGCGCATGTGGTGGTCGAGTACGAGCCGCAGACCCGCGTCGAGGGCGACATCCAGCAGATGCCGCCCTCGTTCCCGGTCACCGAGTTATGGCGGGTGCTGCTTGGCCAGGCCCCGGGTCGCGGACGCGACGACCAGTGGACCGTGTTCGACTCGGTGGGATTCGCGCTCGAAGACTTCTCCGCGCTGCGCTGGCTTCGCGACAGCGCGCAGGAACTCAAGCTCGGCACAGCCACCGAGCTGATCCCTGCGATGAGCGACCCGAAGGATCTGTTCGGCCAGATCGCGCTGCATGCGCACGGCCACGCCGCTGCGCCCGATGCGCTCGCGCGCACGGCGGCCAACGACGCGCTGCACGGCCGCGAATCGGCCTGACGCTCAGGCGTTGGCGTTCGGCAGGCGCACGCGCAACAGCGCGCGCACGAAGCCGTGGTCGCTGCGCCAGCGGTCGCGGCCTTCGTGCAGGTGGTCGTTGAAGTACTCCACCCGGCGCACGTCACCGATCGCGAAGCGCGAAGCGGCGACGAACTCCTCGCTGACCCACACCTGATCGATCTGCTCGGGCCAGCCCTGGTAGACGTGCGAGTACCCCATCTCGCGCCGCAGGCCCGGCTCGGACTGCACGTCGAGCGCGTGGTACAGCGCCACGTCACGCGCGTCGCGGTCGTAGACGGCCGCGCCGGTGGCGGCGATCAGTTGGCTGGTCGCCGAGTGCGGCGCATCGTTCAGATCGCCCAGCAGCACCAGCGGCTCGTGCGTGCGCAACAGCACGTCGATCACGATGCGCCGCAGCGCCGCCGCTTCGGCGGCGCGCATCAGCAGCGAGCGCAACGTGGCGCGGGTGACGACGACCGGATCGTCGCGATCTTCCAGCAGCTCTCCCGTTTCGGTCTGCAGAAACTTCGGCCGCTTGGACTTCAGGTGCGCCACCAGCACGTGCAGCATCTGGCCCTGCTTCATGCGCAAACGCGCCTTCAGCACCGGACGCTCGAAGCGGTCGTGCGGTCCCAGTTCGGGCACCACCACGTGGTCGTGCGGACCGAACGATGGCACCGATTCCACCGCCTCCAGCGCCAGCCGCGTGACCAGCGCGACGCGCGGCGTGCCGACGGCGCCCTGCTCGGCACCGGGCGCCAACACGTGCGTGTAACGCAAGCCGCTGCGCGCCACCGCGGTCTTCAGCGCCGCTTCGTCCCACACCTCCTGCAACCCCAGCACGTCGGCATTCAGCCGCTCGATCATCGAGCCGAGCCAGCCGGTCTTGAGCTGGTACTCCGACTCGGTGAAGGGCTCCACGTTGGCGTAGAACGCGCGGCCGGGCAACGCGAGGTTCAACACGTTGCTGCTGGCCACCATGCACGTGGCCCAGGCCACCGGCGGCACGGTGGCAGGCGGCGGCCCATCGTTGGCCGGGCCGTCGTTGAACAGGGACGACATGGCGCGGGAGTGTCGCATCGCTTCACCGTTGTCGCGCCAGCGACAACCATGACCCTGGGTTTGCGCGGAGCGCGAAACCACGCTCTTGTTGTGCCGGCCGCGCAGACCTAGAGTGCCATCGGGCCTTACACGACTACACGGAGACAACCCATGATGCATGCCCACGCCGGGCGGCTCGTTATCGCGGCCGCCCTCGCCTGCTTGGCCTTCAGTGCCAGCGCCGGCGTGTCAGTACGAACCAGCAGCACCGACCCCGCCGCCACGCCATTCCCGAGCGACCGCTTCACGGTGCGCGACTGGCACAACAACAGCTTTCGCCGGGTCAGCCTGCCGAAGCCTGATTGCACCGTCAAGGCGCTGGAATGCGCCGACATCGACGTGATCAACGAGCTCGACGGATTCTCGACACAGCCGCGCATCACGATTCCGTTCACCGGCGCGATCGACCCCAACAGCGTCACCGACGACACGGTCTACCTCGTCAATCTCGGTGACACGCTGACCTTGCGCGGCTTCGGCCAACGCGTGGGGTTGAACCAGCTCAGCTGGGATCCCGCGAGCAACACGCTGGTGGCGCAGCCCGACGAACTGCTGCAACAGCATTCGCGTTACCTGCTGGTGATCACCAACGGCGTGCGCGACGCCAGCGGCAAGCGCATCGAAGACGACCGCGACGATCAAGGGCGCGGCCTCCATGAATACGACCGCGACCTGCGCGACAGCATGCGCTGGGGCTGGCACCGCAACCGCGTGGTGGCCGCAAGCCTGTTCACCACGCAAAGCATCACCGCCGACCTGCACAAGATCAACCACCAGTTGCGGCATGCCACGCCGGGCGCGATGAACTTCAACATCGGCAACGGCGGCGCACGGGCCGTGTTCCCGCTCGCCAACATCGCCGGCATGACGTTCAACCGGCAGACCAAGGTCGCCGGCCCGCTCGTGTCGGGCGCGTTGCCGGTCGCCGCGCTCGGCATCGCCGGCCCCACGGTGGGCACGGTGGCCTACGCCACCTACCGTTCACCGGAGTACCTCACGCCAGGCAAGTACATCCCGCCAACGCCCACCCTCACCGGCGCTCCCGCGCCGCAAGGTCAGGCCGACATCGTGGTGCAGATGTTCCTGCCGGCAGGGCCCAAGCCCGCCGGCGGCTGGCCAGTGGCGATTTACGGCCACGGCTTCACCGACAGCTCGTACGGCACCACGTTCACGTTGCCCTCGGTGTATGCATCGGCCGGCCTGGCCACGGTGTCGATCAACGTCGTCGGCCACGGCGGCGGCGCACTCGGCACGCTCGGCGTGGCCCTGAAGAGCGGCACCACGGTCACGGTACCCGCAGGCGGCCGCGGCATCGATCAGAACGGCGACGGCAACATCGATTCGACGGAGGGATCGGGTGCCGATGGGCTGCGCAACATCATCAGCAGCCGCGATGCGTTGCGCCAGACCACGATCGACCTGATGCAGCTGATCCGCCAGATCGAAGCCGGCATCGACGTCGACGGCGACGGCAGCGTCGACCTGAGCCCGCAGCGCATCTACTACTCCGGCCAATCGTTCGGCGGCATCTACGGCACCATCCTGATGGGCACCGAGCCGCACATCAACGCCGGCGTGCTCAACGTACCGGGCGGCTCGATCACCGAGATCGCACGCCTGAGTCCGGCGTTCCGCCCGCTGACCGCGCTGGCGCTGCAGCCGCGCGGCCTGCTGAACCTGCCGCTCGCACCACCGCCGGCATTCCCGCTGCAGTTCAACGAGAACATGCCGCTGCGCGACGAGCCGGTGCGCATCAACAGCGTGCCCGGCGCGATGGCGATCCAGCAGACGCTCGACCGCTTCCAGTGGGTGCAGCAAGCCGGCAACCCGGTGTCGTACGCACCGCACATCCGCAAGCAGCCGCTGCATGGCGCGGCCAAGCCGGTGCTGGTGCAGGTGGCCAAGGGCGACATGACGGTGCCCAACCCGACGTCCAGTGCATTGGTGCGCGCCGGCGGTCTGCAAGACCGCATGGTCTACTTCCGCAACGACCTCGCACTTGCGGCCAACGGCGCCACGCCGAAGAACCCGCACACCTTCCTCACCAATATCGCGTCGGGTGGGCTGGCGCCGACCATCGCGGTGGGCACGCAGACGCAGATCGCCACCTTCTTCGCCAGCAACGGCGTGACGGTGATCGATCCCGACGCTGCGGGTCCGTTGTTCGAAGTGCCGATCACCGGGCCACTGCCGGAAACGCTGAACTTCATCCCTTGATCGTGTGATCCACGCGGCCGCTGCATCGCGCAGCGGCCGCGCCGTTACGCAAACGCCCCCCGGCGTCGGGGGACCGGGCTGGTGAGCGCGCTCCGATAATGGCGCCGACCACTCAAGGCCCGCATGCTCGCTTACATCTCCGCCGCATCGTTGCTCGCCGGCCGGGCCCTGACGATCACTGCCGTGGTTGCTGCATGCTGCAGCGGCGTCGCGGCGCAGACCGGCAAGCCCACCAAGACCAAACCCGCCGCACCGCCGGCCGCCGCGCAGGCGAGTGCACCGGCGGCAGTGCCGTTCGTCAATGGCTACCGCATCGCGCCGAAGCCGTCGTGGGTGGCCGAGGTCGATGCACCGGTCAGAGCGCCGGCTTCGCACGGCGCGCCGAGCTACCGCTTGTTGTTGTCCGACGTGCAGACGCGCCTCGATGCACCGGGCGAGCAGCAGCAGTTCGCCCGCTCGCGGCTGGTGGCCACCGAAAGTGCGTCGCTGGCTGAAGTGTCGAAAGCCGAGCTGCACTTCAATCCCGCGTTCCAGACGCTCACCCTGCACGAGGCCGCCGTGTGGCGCGACGGCGTGCGGCAAGATCGCCTGCAAGGCGCGCGCATCGAACTGCTGCGCCGCGAAGAGCGGCTGGAGCAGAGCACGCTCACCGGCACGCAGACGCTGCTGGTGTTGATGAACGACGTGCGCGTCGGCGACGCGGTGGACATCGCGTACACCGTGCACGGCGCGAATCCGATCTTCAAGGGCCGCTATGCCGACAACTATCAGTTGAACTTCGGCTCGCCGGCCGACGTGGTGCAGGTGCGCGTCGACCACCCGGCGAGCCGGCCGCTGCGCGCCAAAGGCATCCGCGCCGACGTGACGCCGGAGATCCTCGAGCAGGGCGATCGCCGCGTGCTGCGCGTGTTGAAGCGCGACGTGCCGATGGTGCGTGCCGAAGAAAACGTGCCGCCCTGGTACAAGGTGTGGCCGTCGGTGCACGTGAGCGAGTACGCCGAGTGGTCAGATGTCGCGCGCTGGGCAGACGACTTGTTCGGCGGCAGCGCCGACCTCGGCCCGGAGCTCACGGCGCGCATCGACGCGTGGCGCGCGCAGAACCTGTCGCGCGAGCAACTCGCCGCCGTGGTGCTCGAAGCCGTGCAAGACGAGGTGCGCTACTTCAGCCTGAGCCTGGGCGAGAGCTCGCACCGGCCGAAGGCACCCGCGCTCACGTTCGCCGAGCGGCTCGGCGATTGCAAGGACAAGGTGGCGCTGTTCAATGCCGCCTTGCAGCGCCTGGGCTTCGATGCGAAACCGGCGCTGGTGTCACTGCAGCGCAACCGCGGCATCGCCGACTACCTGCCCGGCCACGACCAGTTCGATCACGTGATCACGCGGCTCGACCTCGACGGCAAGGTCTATTGGCTCGACCCCACGCTGCAAAAGCAGGGGCGCCAGCTCGACACCCGTGGCCACTCCAGCTACGGCGTCGCGCTGGTGGTGGCGCCACAGGGCGGCGCACTGGCCAAGGTCGAACCGCCCGCGGGCGCGATCGAAGGCCTGGAGTTCGAGCAGACCTGGGACGTGTCCGACATCGCGCGCGCGGCGCAGTTCACATCGGTCATCCGCGCACGGGGCCTGGCCGCCGAGGGCTGGCGCAACGCCGTGGCGGCCGGCGGCACCGAACGCCTGGCCGAGAACATCGCCGGCGCGTGGGCGCGTGTGTTGCCCGGCCTGAAATCGGTCGGCGAACCGTTGGTGCGCGACAACCGCGACAGCAACCAGTTCGAGTTCGAGCTGCGCTACGAGCTGCCCGGCTTCGGCAACTACGAACGCGGTTCGTTGACGTTCGAAGCGCCCGCGCTCGAGATTCTCGACACCATGGCCGGACCGCGGGAGGCGCGCCGCGACATGCCGTGGATGTACGACCCGCCGCGCCTGGTGCGCCAGCGCATCCGCGTGATCGCGCCGCGCCGCTTCGTCACGCGGCCGCCGGCGCCGCAAGAGGTGGGCGACAAGCACTTCAGCATCAGCTCGCGCATGGAAGTCAGCGGCAACACCTTCACGCTGCAACTCGGCTACGTGCGCAAGCTCGACGAGGTGCTGCCGGCCGACCTGGCGTCGTACCGCGAGCGCATGCAGGCGGCGCGCCGCATGGCCGGGACCACCCTTCGCCTGCCGCTGCTCGACGCCGATCGCTTGCAAGGCGTGTTCGCCGACATCGAGCGTCGCGTGCAGCGCCAGCACGGTGCCAACGCCGACAGCTTGCGTGAGATCGTGGTGCGCCAGGAACTCGAACTCGCGCTCGCCACCGAGGTGCTGAAGGTCGCTGGCGACAAGTCACCGCTGGCCGGTCCGGTGCTGGCCAAGCGCGCCGTCGCCAACAACATGCTCAACCGCTTCGAGGCCACGCTGGCCGACGTCGACAAGGCGCTGCCGCTGTCTGCGCAAGCCGGCGAGCTGCACTATGCGCGTGGCCTCGCGCTGCTGTCGCTCGGCCGCGCCGACGAAGCGGTGGCGGCGATGAAGAGCGCGCAGGAGCCGGCGACCAAGAGCTTCGTCACCAAGGGCCTGGGCAACGCGCAGTACTACCAGGGCCAATACGCCCACGCCGAAGCGTCG
>DATKJN010000638.1:0-6530 GCA_035543655.1 Burkholderiaceae bacterium
CGCGTTGGCGCAGTACGAACTGCACGTGGCACGCTACTACTACCGGCGCGGCGCCTACGTGGCGGCAGCCAACCGAGCCCAACAGACGTTGCGCGAGTACCAGCAGACGCCGTCGGTCGAGGAGGCGTTGTACATCCTGGCGCAAAGCTACGACAAGCTCGGTCTCGAGCAATTGCGCGACGACGCCGATCGCGTGCTCAAGCAGAACTTCCCCGACAGCCGCTTCGTGAAAGAAGGCCTGCGCGTCCGCGACACGCCTTGGTGGCAGTTCTGGTAGCTCAAGACTCGTGCCCGGCCGCGAGCTCATCGAGCCAGGCCAACGCCTGCGCCTCGTCGGCAATCGCGGTCATCGGCGGCAGCGCGCGCAACAGCCGCTTGCCATAACCCATCTGACGCACGCGCACGTCGCCGATCACCAGCAGGCCGCGATCGTCTTCATGCCGGATCAGGCGTCCGGCGCCTTGTTTCAACGACACCGCGGCCTCGGCGACGAAATAGTCGTTGAACGCGTCGCGGCCGCGGGCTTGCAGCGCACGCGACCGCGCCTGCACCAGCGGGTCGTTCGGCGGCGGGAACGGCAGCTTGTCGATCAGCACGCACTGCAACGCATCGCCCGGCACGTCGATACCCTCCCAGAAGCTCTGCGAGCCCAGCAGCACATGGCCGGGGCCTGACAAGAAGCGCTGCAGCAGCGCCCGGCGCGGTTGCGTGCCCTGCACCAATACATCGAGTTGCAGGCCCTCGCGCTCGGCCTCGGCCCGCAAGGCCTGTGCGATCGGCTCGAGCACGCGCAGCGTCGTGGTCAGCACGAACGTGCGGCCGTGCAAGCGGCCGGCCAGGCGCGCAGCCAGTTCACCAATGGCCTGCGGATGGCGCGCATCGTTCGGTTTTGGTAGCTGCGCTGGCACCCACACGCGCGCATGCCCACGGTAGTCGAACGGACTGTCGACACGCAGCTTGGTCGCGTCTTCGAGCGCTGCCGCTTCGCTGAACCAGCTCAGGCTCGCATCGTCGCCCAACGTCGCCGACGTGAAGATCCACGCCCGCGTGGCGGCAGCGCGCTGTTCGACCAGCAGCTCGCGGATGTCCAGCGGCGACTCGATCAGCCGCGCGTCGCGCGGTCCGACGTCGATCCAGCGCACGTGTTCGTCGGGGCACGGCGCAGCAAACACCGCGGCGCGCTGCGACAGCTCCGCCGCACGCGCAGACAGGCGCACGAAGTCCGGCGCCGCCGCCAACAGGTCGGCGAGCGCATCGACCACCTGCTGCAGCGCCTCGTGAACCTTGTCGAGCGCAGGCTGGAACGCCGCAGCGCCGGCGCGCTCGTCCCAGGCCAGCTTGATGACGCCTCGCACGTCGCGCAACGCGCCCGCGCAGGCCAGGCGCAGGTCGCGCGCCGCGTGTTCGCACGCGGCGGCGAGCTCGGGCCACGCTCGCAGGCCACGCGCCTGTGTCAGGCCCACAGCCAACAGGTCGCGCGCGAAGTCGATCAACTGGCTGGTGCCGAGCTGCACGCCGAGGAACTGCACTCCGGTCTCGACCAGTTGGTGCGCCTCGTCGAACACTGCCGCATCGACCGTCGGCAGCAACTCGGCCACTCCAGTGTCGCGCAAGGCCATGTCGGCGAAGAACAGGTGGTGGTTCACCACCACCATGTCGGCCGCCATCGCATCGCGGCGCGCGCGCATCACGTGGCAGTCGCGGTAGGAGGGGCACTCGGTGCCCAGGCAGTTGTCGCGCGTGGACGTCACCAGCGGGATCACCGGCGAGCGGTCATCGAGGCCTTCGATTTCAGCCAGGTCGCCGGTGCGGGTGGCCGTGGCCCATTGTTCGATGCGCGACAACGCGCGCACCGCAAAGCGGTCGGGCAGCGTGGCGCTCTCGCGCGACTGTCCGAGCCGATGCAGGCAGAGATAGCTCGAGCGGCCTTTCAGCAGCGCCAGGCGCGCCGGCACCTTCAAGGCTTGGATCAAGCGTGGCAAGTCGCGCAGAAACAACTGATCCTGCAGCGCCTTGGTTGCGGTGCTCACCAGCGCACGCCGGCCCGACAGCAGCAGCGGCACCAGATAGGCAAACGTCTTGCCGACGCCGGTGCCGGCCTCCGCCACCAGGGGTTCGCGCCGGTCGACGGCCCGCGCCACCGCGGCGGCCATCGCCTGTTGTGCGTCGCGTTCGATGAAGGCGGCGTCGTGCTCGGCCAAGGGACCGTGGGCCGACAGGGCCTCGGCGGTGGCGCGTTCGAGCGCACTGGCGCTCTCAGCGGCGCGCGGCGCGTCCTTGACGGCCGGTTCAGTCATTCGGCACCTGCGCGCTGCCGCCGGCGGCCGTGGGAGCTGGCCAGCGGCTCATGCCGGCTCAGGTGGATCGAGCTCGGTTTCCAGGCGCACGATCTGGTCGCGCAACAGCAAACGCCGCTTCTTCAAGCGCCGGACCACCAGTTCATCGATCGGCGACTGCACCGCCATCGTGTCGAGCAGGCTGTTCAGATCGGCGTGTTCGATGCGCAACTCGATCAATCGGCGTTGTGGCGAATGCAGGTTGTCGTCGATTTTCACGATACGAAGGGCGGCGAGACAACGGCAATGTGCCTTGACCCCTGACTTTCGTCCATTGGACCCCGCAACGCGCACATTGCACGCCCGCGGTGGCGGAGCCCGAGTTTATAGTCGGCTCATGCCACGCGCCCCCAAGGGCCACCGCCTCGTTGCCGCCACCGGCATCCACAAGGGCGATCGCGCCTACCAGCAAGACCAAGTCGAGATCATCGCGCACCCGCGCGTACCGGGTTGCGCACTGGCGCTGCTCGCCGATGGCATGGGGGGCAAGAGCGGCGGTCGCAAGGCGGCCGACCAGGTGATCATGACGGCCAAGCAGATCTTCGAGCGCTACGCGCCCGCCAAGGACGACCCGGCCGAGATGCTCAAGCAGATCGTCATGGAGTCGCACCTGATGATCAAGCTGACCGCGATCACCGCCGAGGAAGAGCCGCACAGCACGATCGCGGCCTACCTGATCGGACCGGAGCGCGAGTGCGACTATGTGCATGCGGGCGATTCGCGCGTGTACCACTTCCGCGGCTCGGAGATGGTCGCCCGCACCACCGACCATTCGTACGTGCAGCGGCTGATCAGCGAAGGCAAGATCACCGAGGAGCAAGCCAACACGCATCCGCAGGGCAACCTGCTCACCGGTTGCCTTGGCACACAAAACGATCCACCGCTGACTCCCGCCCGCATCGACAAGCTGGCCGTGGGTGACACCATGCTGGCCTGCAGCGACGGGTTGTGGCACTACTTCACCCCCAAGGAACTCGGTGCCATCGTGCACGCGCTGCCGCCTCGCGAAGCCAGCGAGATGCTGGTGAGCAAGGCGCGCCAACGCGCGCGCGGCGCCGGCGACAACCTGTCGCTGGCGATGATCCGCGTCGATCCGCTGGGTTGAACCGCCACTGCCCTAGCGGCGCGAGCTCAAGGTCATGAGCCCGGCGGCGCCGATGCCTGCGGTGCGGCGGCTGGTGCGGCCTGCGGATCTGGCAACGGTGCCGCGGGTGGCTTGCGTGCGGCGCGCTCGGCGTTGCGCTGACGCACCGCTTCTTCATGCTCGGCCGCGCGCTCGCGCCGGCGTTGCGACTCGGCTGCGCGCTCCTTCGCGGCGGCCTCCTCGGCCGCTTCGGCCTGCGGCGTACGGGGTTCGGCCCGGCGCGACGAGCGCGGCGCGCTGGCCGCCGGCGACCGCGGCTCGGGCAGGCGCACATCGGGCGCCGACGCAGCGGCGCGCGCGGCCGAGGCCTGCTGCTTCGCCGCGATGCGCTGGCGCCGCTCCTCGGCGCGGCGGCGGCGTTGCGCGTCGTCGAGCGCCGCCTCTTCCCGCGCCAGGCGGTCCAGCGCGCCACGCCGCTCGGCCTTGGCGCGATCGATACAGCCGGTGAAGGCGAACGCCCCCTGGCACTGGGTCACCGCGGTGTCGTAGCGGGCCTGAGCCGCCGCACGTTCGGCCGCCAGCTGTTCGCGCCGCTGCGCATCCTCAAGCGGAGCATCGGCGGCTCTTGCGGTGAGCACCGTGAGGCCGCCCACGAAGAGCATGATCCAAAGTCGCATCGACATGTTTCAGGTGATCGCCGTCTCGACGGTGCGCCGGTCCAGCGCCAGGTAAGCCGGCGATTGCATCTCGAGCAATCGGGAGACCGTGCGCGGGAACTCGTGCGCCAGCGGACCGTCCTCGTACAACGCCTCCGGCGGCACCGCCGCCGACATGATCAGTTTGACACGGCGGTCGTACAACACGTCGACCAGCAACGTGAAGCGGCGCGCCTCACTGGCCAAGCGCGGCGGCATCTGCGGCACGTCGGACAACATCACCGTGTGGAACTGCTGCGCCAGTTCGAGGTAGTCGTTCTGCGAGCGCGGGCCGCCGCACAGCGTGCGGAAGTCGAACCAGACCACGCCGCCGGCACGGCGCCTGGCGCGCAGCTCGCGCTGCTCGATGCGCAGCACCGGGTCCTCGTCGCGCGCTTCAGCCAGGCGCTCGAAGGCACCTTGCATCGACGCATCGGCCTGCGGCCCCAGCGGGTGGTGGTACATCGACAGCGCTTGCAGCGTGGCGCGGCGGTAGTCGGTGCCGTTGTCGACGTTGACGATCTCCAGCTTCTCCTTCAGCAACTCGATCGCCGGCAGGATGCGTTCGCGATGCAACCCGTTCGGATACAGCTCGTCGGGGTGAAAGTTCGACGTCGTCACGATGGACACCCGGTTGGCGAACATCGATTCGAGCAACCGGTGCAGGATCATCGCATCGGTCACGTCGGCCACGTGGAATTCGTCGAAGCAGATCAGCCGATGGCGGCGCGCGATGCGGCGCCCGAGCTCCTGCAACGGGTCGGCCGTGCCCTTCAACTCCTGCAGCTCGCGGTGCACCTCGCGCATGAACTCGTGGAAGTGCAGCCGCGTCTTGCGCGTGAGCGGCACGGCCTGAAAGAAGCAGTCCATCAAGAAGCTCTTGCCGCGACCGACGCCGCCATGCATGTACACGCCACGCGGGATCGGCGGGCGCACCAGCAGCTTGGTCACCGCGTTGCCGCGCCGCGCCTTGTAGTCGGCCCACTCGTCCTCGCAGCGCTCCAGCGCATCGACCGCGCGCTGCTGCGCAGGATCGCTCGCGTAGCCGCGCTCCGCGAGAGTCTGCTCGTAGAGCGCGCGCACGGACACGTCAGTCGGCGCTGGGCCGCTCCCGAGCCGACTGAGCGCGCCCTTGGGGGGCAGCGAAGGCAGTGAGCGTGGGGGCTCTCAATTGGCTAGAGGTTCAGCGTGCGCTTGTCGACCGCCAACGCCGCTTCCTTGGTCGCTTCGCTCAACGACGGGTGCGCATGGCAGATGCGCGCGATGTCCTCTGACGAGGCCTTGAACGACATCGCGACCACCGCTTCGCTGATCAGCTCGGAGGCGAACGGCCCGATGATGTGCACGCCGAGGATCTCGTCGCTCTTGGCGTCGGCGATGAACTTGACGAAGCCCGTGGTGTCGCCCAGCGCGCGGGCACGGCCATTGGCCATGAACGGAAACTGGCCGGTCTTGTAGGCGCGGCCCGCGGCCTTGAGCTGTGCCTCGGTCTGACCGACCCAGGCGATCTCGGGCGACGTGTAGATCACCCATGGGATGGTGTTGAAGTCCACGTGTCCGTGCTGGCCGGCGATGCGTTCGGCCACCGCAACGCCCTCTTCCTCGGCCTTGTGCGCGAGCATCGGGCCGCGCACGACGTCGCCGACGGCCCACACGCCCGGCAGGTTGGTGCGGCAGTCGTCGTCGACCACGATCGCGCCGCGCTCGTCGAGCTTCAGCCCCACCGCCTCGGGGTTCAGGCCGGCGGTGTGCGGCACGCGGCCGATCGAGACGATCAGCCGCTCGACCTCAAGCGCCGCGGGCGCACCCTTGGCGTCGGTGTAGCTGACGGTGACCCCCTTTTTCGTCGCCTTGACCTCGGTGATCTTGACGCCGAACTGCAGCTTCAGCCCTTGTTTGGTGAAGACCTTCAACGCCTCCTTGGCCACCGCCTCGTCGGCCATGCCGAGCAGGCCCGGCAGCGCCTCCAGCACCGTCACCTCCGCGCCCAGACGGCGCCACACCGAGCCCATCTCGAGACCGATCACCCCCGAGCCCACGACGCCGAGCGTCTTCGGCACGCCGGCAATGCGCAGCGCACCGTCGTTGGACAGGATGCGGTCTTCGTCGAATGCCGCCCCGGGCAATGCGCGCGGGCCCGAGCCGGTGGCCACGATCACCTGCTTGGCGCTGATCGTTTCGTTGCGGGCGCCGGCGACCGCGATCTCGTAGCCGCCATCGACGGCTTTGGCAAACGAGCCCTTGCCGTGGAAGAACGCGACCTTGTTCTTCTTGAAGAGGTAGACGATGCCGTCGTTGTTCTGCTTCACGACAGCATCCTTGCGCGCCAGCATCTTCTTCAGGTCGAGCGTGAGCTCGCCGACCCCGATGCCGTGGTCGGCAAAGTGGTGCGCCGCCTGCTCGTAGTTCTCGCTC
>DATKJN010000639.1:0-4364 GCA_035543655.1 Burkholderiaceae bacterium
CGATGCCGCCCGACAGGTTGGCCCCGCCGATCACGGCGGCGGCGATCACGGTCAGCTCCATGCCCTGGCCCAGGCTGGTGGTGATGGTGCCCAGCCAGCCGACCTCGAGAATGCCGGCAATGCCCGCAGTCAGGCTGCAGAACATGTACACACTGACCTTGATGCGCTTGACCGGCACGCCGGTGAGCGTGGCCGCACGCTCGTTGCCGCCGATGGCGAACAGGTAGCGACCCCAGCGCGTCCAGCGGAACGCCCAGGCGGTGATCACCAGCAGCACCAGCAGGAACAACACCGGGCTCGGGATGCGGATTGCATCGACGAAGGGCAGCGGCAGGTCGACGAAACCGCCGCCGAGCGCGAGCAGTTGCGGCTGGTCGGGCCCGAACTCGTAGACCATGCGGTTGTTCGACAGCACCATCGCCAGGCTGCGCGCGATCGACAGCATGCCCAGCGTCACCACGAACGGCGGCACGCCGACATAGGCGATCATGAAGCCGTTGAAGGCGCCCACCGCCAGCGACGCGCCGAGCGCCAGCGGCACCGCCAGCCAGATCGACAGGCCCTCGCTCATCGTCATGCCGATCACCATGCCCGACAGCACCAGCACGGCACCCACCGACAGGTCGATGCCGCCGCAGACGATGACCGCGGTCATGCCGATCGCGATCAGGGCCACGAACGCGAAGTTGCGCGTCACGTTGAACAGGTTCTGCTGGGTGGCGAACACGTCGCTGCTGAACGACAGCACGACGAATGCCACCACCGCGGCCACCGAGACCCAGAACGTCTGCTGGTTGACGAGCCAACTCAGCCAGCTGCGGTGCATCTGGTGCTGAATGGTGTCCTCGAGACTCAGCGCCATCTACGCCACCTCGATCGCACCGGTGATCAGACCGGTCACCTCTTCGGGCGAGGTCTGCGTCACCGGCTTGTCGGCCACCTTCTGGCCTCGGCGCAGCACGACGAGGCGGTCGGCCACCGCGAACACATCGGGCATGCGGTGGCTGATCAACACCACGGCAATGTCGTGGTCGCGCAGGCGGCGGATCAGGTTGAGCACCTCGGCCACCTGCCGCACGCTGATCGCCGCGGTGGGTTCGTCCATCAACACGATCTTCGGGTCCGACAGCCGCGTGCGCGCGATCGCCACCGCCTGCCGCTGGCCGCCCGACATGCGGCGCACCAGGTCGCGCGGCCGTGTTTCGGACTTCAGCTCGGCAAACAACTCGCCGGCGCGCCGGAACATCGTGCGGTAGTCGAGCACCCGGAACGGCCCGATGCGGCGCATCGCCTCGCGGCCGAGGAACACGTTCTCGGCCGCCGTGAGGTTGTCGCACAGGGCGAGGTCCTGGTAGACGATCTCGATGCCCTGCTCGCGCGCGTCGGACGGCTTGTGAAACGCCACCGGCCGGCCCTGCACGAGCAACGTGCCCTCGCTCGGCGGGTAGTTGCCGGCCACGATCTTCACCAGCGTGGATTTGCCCGCGCCGTTGTCACCCATCAGGCCCACGACCTCGCCGCCGCGCAGCGTGAGCGACACGTCGATCAACGCCTGGATGGCGCCGAAGTGCTTGGATACCCCGTTGAGCTCCAGTACGGCCATGGCGTGTCGAACAAGACAAGGGCGCCGATGGGCGCCCTCGATGGACCTGTCTATGCGCTCACTTCGCCGGACACTTGTCCAGGTTGGTGGGAACGCACTCGTCCAGGCCGGTGTACAGCGGATCGGCCACCTTCTTGCCGTTGATCAGGTCGATCATCACCGTGGGGGCGCGGTAGCCCATCTCGAATGGGCGCTGGCCGATCTGCGCGTGGCTGCGGCCTGCTTTCAGCGCCGCCAGCTGCGGTGGCAGCGTGTCGCCGGCGATGATGATCAGCTCCTTGGACTTCAGCTTGGCCATCACCTGATCCGTCACCTGCGCATAGGCCTGCGGACCGAACTGCGCCCAGCCGCCGACCAGGATGAACGCATTGAGCTTCGGGTTCTTGGTGAACACGTCGGCCATCTGCTGGTTCGCCAGATCGATCTGATCGTTCGTGAACAGCGGACAGCCGGCGACCTCGGTCCAGCCACCGTCGCCGTTGAGCTTGGCGACACCCTTCTTGCCGGCGATGGTGTCGCGGAACCCTGCGGCGCGTGCGTTGATGTTGTCGGCCGCCACGTTGCCCAGTTGCATGCACACGGTGCCGCCCTTGGGGTTCAATGCTTTCAGGTGCTTGGCCATCAACACGCCCATGTCGTAGTTGTTGGTGCCGAGGTAGGTGGTGCGCAGCGAGCGATCGGCGGCCGTGAGGTCGGCGTCGATTGTCATGATCGGCATCTTGGGCTTCTTGGCCTTGAGCATGTTGGCCATCGCCGGCGCATTCGACGGCGAGATCGCGATGCCGGCCACACCCTTGTTGATGAGGTCTTCGACCAGCTTGACTTCACCGGCTTCGTCGGCGCTCGACGCCGGGCCGGTATACAGGCAGGTGTACTCGGAGTTCGGGTTTTCCTTGTTCCACTTGGCGCAGCCGTCGCCGAGCACCGTGAAGAACGGGTTGTCCAACCCTTTGACGACGACCGCGAGCGTCTTCTTCTGCGCGTGCGCCGATCCGGTCGCCACCAGCGCCAGCAGCGCAACGACGACCGCCATGAACTGCGATTGCTTCATCTTGTCTCCTTCGTCATCCAGTGATCACGCGCCGTTGGCCTCGAGGCTGCGGCATCTTGTCGACTGTGGGGGTCCGCCCGAAACCCGGGCGGGGCCCGACTATATGAGTCGAAGCAGCGGCTGTCGAGCGGACTGACGCGGGCACCTCCGCGCTTCGCGCTGCGGTGCGAGCCCACGGGCCTGTCGTGGCCCCTACGGGTCCGGGAGCCGCCGGGCGCAGGCTCAGGCGGCCGCCGCCACCGAACGCCCCAACAGCCGGGTGAGTGCGTACACCGCATCGATGTGCGGCGTGGGGGTTCGGGTCAGGCGCGCCAGTTCGACCACCGAGCCGACCAGCGCTTCCACCTCGGGCTCTCGGCCGGCCTCCACGTCCTGCAGCATCGAGGTCTTGTGCGCGCCGACCTTCTCGGCGCCGGCGATGCGCTTGTCGATCGTCACGCGGAACGTGATACCGAGCTTGTTGGCCACGGTCTGCGCCTCGGCCATCATCGATGCGGCCAGTTCGCGCGTGGGCTCGAAGCGCGCGATGCCTTCGAGCGTGGCGCGTGTCAGCGCGCTCACCGGGTTGAACACCAGGTTGCCCCACAGCTTGAGCCAGATCTCGGCGCGGATGTCGTCGAGCACCGGCGCCTTGAAGCCGGCGCGCACGAACGCATCGCTGAGCGCTTGCGCGCGCTCGCTGACCGAACCGTCGAGTTCGCCGAGCGGAAACCGATCGCCTTCGATGTGGCGCACCACGCCCGGCGCCACGAGCTCGCTCGCCGGGTACACCACGCAGCCGATCACGCGCTGAGGCGGTATCGCGCGGCCGATGCGGCCGCTGGGGTCCACGCTGTGCAGCCAGTGGTTCTCGAACGGGCCGCCGTGCTTGTGGAAGTACCAGTACGGGATGCCGTTTTGCATCGGCACGATCACTGTGTGCGGGCCGCAGAGATGGGCCACGTCATCGGCCACCGCGTCGAGCTGGTGCGCCTTCATCGCCAGGATCACCACGTCGTGCACGCCGGCTGCGGCATAGTCGTCGGTGGCGCGCACGTTGCGCGCGACCTGCTCGCGGCCATCGGCCTCGATCAGCTTGATGCCGTGCTGGGCGATGGCCCGCAGATTGGCGCCGCGCACGAGGAAGGTGACCTCGTCGCCGGCCCCTGCCAGCCGGGCTCCGACGGTGCCGCCGATGGCGCCGGCACCGATGATTGCGAACTTCACTTCCGCTTCTCCCTGCATGCGCCGTCGGTGCAGTGCGCCGAGAGCTCGAATCCTTGTGACAGCGAGGGAAATTCTAGCCAGCGGGTCTTTCCCCGAATCTTGACCGCAGTCAATGGTTCCGGACAAAGCCTCCGCGCAGAATTTTGACGCCGCCCGCGAGCGAGATTCGCGTCTGCATGGGCGTTGACAAACCGTTGAGAAACGATTGCCTCAAGGCATCTTTGAACCGGAGACAGACATGGCATACGACAAAGCCGCGGTGCGACAAGCGCTCGACCGCGTGCGCGCCGACAAGCGCACCGCCCTCACGGCCCCCGAAGGCAAGTTGATCTGCGACGCCTACGGCATCCCGGTGCCGCAGGAAGGCGTGGCCTCTTCGGCCGCCGAGGCGGGCAAGCTCGCGCAGCAGATGGGCGGGCCGGTGGTGCTGAAGATCGTGTCACCCGACATCCTGCACAAGACCGAAGCCGGTGGCGTGCTGGTGGGCGTGAAGACGCCCGAAGA
>DATKJN010000640.1:0-2739 GCA_035543655.1 Burkholderiaceae bacterium
GCCATTGTCGCTCGTTGCGGCCGCCGATTGACGGCGGTTGCAACGCGGGGCCGGCTACGGTTTGCCTGCTGCGTCGCGTGCCCGCATGCGGGCATGCACATAGGCGCCCTGCGGCACGTGCAGCAGGTCGGCGATGCGCCACATCACGTGGCGCTCGTGGTCGCTGAGGTGGCCGTCGACGTAGGCGATGCGCCACATGGTTTCGATCATGTGGATCTTCTGCGCCATGTCAAAGCGCTCGTCGATGCGCGAGGTGAAGGCATAGAGGTCGGTCGACTGGTGCGCCGCGGCTTCGGCCAGCTCGGCCAGCCGTGCCGCCTCGTCGTCGGCGAGCGTGAAGCGCTCGCGCAGCGCCCCATGCACGGCCTCGCGCTCGCCGTCATGGAAGGTGGCGTCGGCGCGCATCACCTCCACCAGCATCACGGCGGTGGCCAGTTGCAGCGCGTGCTCACCGGCCTGTGCGTCGCTGCCTTGCGGCGGCGGCTTCAGGCTGTCGAACAGATCCTTCAGGGTCTTGAGCACACGCCGGTCCGGAAGGAGCCGGCTGCGCCGGCGGTCGCATCAGTGTGCGGCGAGCCAGTCGCAGGTCAGGTGCGACAGCGCGCGCACGCCGAGCAGCAACGCGCGCTCGTCGACGTGGAAACGCGGCGAGTGGTTGGCCGGCGCCTTGCTCGGGTCGAGGTCGGGCCGCGTGGCGCCGACGAAGAAGAACAGCCCCGGCACCAGCTGCTGGAAGTACGAGAAATCTTCCGAGCCGGTGACCTTGGGCACGTACTGGACCTTGTCGACGCCCGCCACGCGCTGCAGCGTGGGCAGCATCTCGGCAGTGAGCGCCGGATCGTTCACCGTGACCGGATAGTTCTTCTCGATGCACACGGTGCAGCCGGCGCGCGAGCCGCGCGCCACCGCCTCGGCCAGCGTCGTCACGCGCTCGTGCACGTCGTCGCGCATGCCTTCGTCGAAGGTGCGGATCGTGCCGCGCATCTCGACCGAATCGGGGATGATGTTCTCGCGCACGCCGCCCTTGATCATGCCGACGGTCACCACCACCGGCTCGCGTGCGATGTCCACGCCGCGGCTCACCACCGTCTGCAGCCCGAGCACCACCTGCGCCGCGGTGACGATCGGGTCGACGCCGAGCCACGGCGCGGCGCCGTGGGTCTGGCGTCCGTGCACCGTGATGCCGAAGCGATCGGAGCTCGCCATCGTCGGGCCCGGGCGGTAGCCGATCGTGCCGACGTTCTGACGCGAGGTGACGTGCAGGCCGAAGATCGCCTGCGGGGCCGGATTCTGCAGCGCACCTTCCTGGATCATCATCTTGGCGCCGCCGTCCTCGCCCTTGGGCGGCATCTCTTCGGCGGGCTGGAAGATGAACTTCACCGTGCCGCGCAGCTCCTTGCGCAGGCCCGCGAGCACGCTGGCCACGCCCATCAGGATCGCGGTGTGGCAATCGTGGCCGCAGGCGTGCATCACGCCCACCTCTTCGCCGTTCCAGATGGTGCGCACCTTGGAGGCGAACGGCACGTCGACCTCTTCGCTCACCGGCAGCGCGTCCATGTCGGCGCGCAGGGCCACCACCTTGCCGGGCAGCTTGCCCTTCAGCACGCCGATCACGCCGGTGTGCGCGACGCCGGTGCGCACCTCGTCCAGGCCCAGGCCCTTCAGGTGCTCGGCCACGATCTTGGCAGTGCGCTTCTCGCGGTTGCCGAGTTCGGGATTGGCGTGGAAGTCGCGCCGCCACTCGATGACCTGGGCTTCGACGCCTTCAGCCGCGCTGTCGATGCGATCGGCCAGCTCGCTCGCTCGTTCGGCCGTGTCGGTGTTCATGGACGAAAACGGTAACACAAGCCCGGTGTCGTGCGGAACGCGGCGTGCCGGGTCGAGCGCCACCGATGCCGCGTCATGTTCCTTGCGCCGGCGGCGCCGACTGCGACGACGGCGCATTGATGGCGTCGGTCCAGACCGCGATGTCGTCCGGCGTCATCGTGCTCTGTCCGGACAGGCGCGGGTCTTCATAGCCGTGTTGCACGACGTCGGGCAGGTATTGCTCGCGCGACAACAGGGTGCCGGCACATTGCACCGTGGGCGGCGGCGGCTCGTGGGTCTCGGTGCGCAGCCGTTGCATCAGCTCGTCCATCAGCCAGCGCGGGATCAATGTGCGCTCGCCTGGATAGACGAAGCCGAACAGCACCAGGTGCGACAGCAGCACGCGCCAGTGCGGGTCGAAGCGCCTGAGCAGGCGCTGCCAGTCCATGCGCAGCGCGCAGGCGTGCAGCAGGTGGGCCACGTCGGCACCGTCGTAGCGCTCGCGCTCCATGATGAAGGCCTTGGTCCACAGGCTTTCCTCCACCGGTGCCAGCTTGACCTGCACACCCAGCACCTGGGCATCGCAGGCATTGACGAACCAGTCGTCGTCGACCGGCGACAGCCCGTTGCCCGAGTTGAAGATCACGTCGACGAATCCGGTGTGGTCGTGCACCTTGCCGAGCCAATGCGCAAACGTCAGTTCGGTGCGATAGCCCATGTCGTGGGCGATCTTCTCCAGCCCGCACCAGTCGCGCTGGCGCACGAACAGATCCAGGTCCTTGGTCGGACGTCGAATGCCGGTGAAGTGCGCGAAGCTGAACGCGCCGCCGATCAGGAACGGCACGTTGTGCGCCTGCAGCGTCTGCAGCAGGTGCACGTAGAACGGTGCCGCGGCCTCCAACCCATCGGTGTTCGCCATCAACAGGCGTGGGC
>DATKJN010000641.1:0-2613 GCA_035543655.1 Burkholderiaceae bacterium
TCGATGATCTTCGGCACCGCCTTCCAGATGTGCAGCCCGCCGAAGAGCGCGAAGTCGGCCGCGTACGAGCCGTTGCCCTGCACCGGGTTCAGGATGTCGTCGACGGTCATGCCGTGCGCGATGCAGGAATTGAAGTCGTCGAGGCCATAGGCCGGCGACGAATGCACGATGCCGGTGCCGTCCTCGGCGGTGGCGTAGTCGGCGAGGTACACCGGGCTCAGGCGGTCATAGCCCTTGTCGACGTGCGCGAGCGGATGGCGGAACTGAAGTCCACCGAGCTTGTCGCCCTGCGTGGTGGCCAGCACCGTGCCTTGCAGCTTGTAGCGCGCCAGGCAGGCCTGCACCAGCGTCGCCGCCATCAGCAGCACCCCGCGCGGCGTGTCGACCAGCGCGTAGTCGAGCGCTGGGTTCAGGTTGAGCGCCTGGTTGGCTGGGATCGTCCAAGCGGTGGTGGTCCAGACCATCGCGAACGCGTCCTTGGCCAGTGACTTCAATCCGAACGCGGCTGCGAGCCTGTCCGGCTCGGCGCACAGAAAACCGACGTCGATCGCTTCGCTCTTCTTGTCGGCGTACTCGATCTCGAACTCGGCCAGCGACGAGCCGCAGTCGAAGCACCAGTACACCGGCTTCAGCCCGCGGTAGACGAAGCCACGCTCGATCACGCGCTTGAGTGCACGCAGCTCGCCCGCCTCGTTGGCGCGGTCCATCGTGCGGTAGGGACGGTCCCATTCGCCGAGCACACCGAGGCGCCGGCGGTCATTCAATTGCTGCGCGATCTGCTCGTTGGCATAGGCGCGGCTCTTGGCCTGCATCTCGTCGCGCGTGAGGTTGCGTCCGAAGGTCTTCTCGATCGCGTTTTCGATCGGCAGGCCGTGGCAATCCCAGCCCGGGATGAAGCGCGCGTCGTAGCCGACGATCTGCCGGCACTTGACGACCATGTCCTTCAGGATGTTGTTCAGCGCGTGGCCGATGTGCAGGATGCCGTTCGCATACGGCGGCCCGTCGTGCAGCACGAACAGCGGCGCGCCGTGGCGCGCGTCGCGCAGCTTCTTGTACAGCCCCTCGTCGCTCCACTGCTTCACCCAGCCCGGCTCGCGCTTGGGCAGGTCGCCGCGCATCGGGAACGGCGTGTCGGGCAGGTTCAGCGTCTTGCGGTAGTCGGTGGCGGTCTCGGCTTGGGTCATGGCAACTCGTGTGGCGCGAACGCAGCGCGGCAAGTGTCGGCAAGGCAGGCCGGCGCGAGCGCGCGAGCCCGGATCTTTCAGCGCGAACCGGCGCGAATTCGGTCGCGGGTGGTCTGCCGGCGCGTGGCCGCGTGCACACGCAACGGATCGAGATGGGCCATGCACGGACGCATGAGGCCGATTCTACTGAACGCCGCCTTGGGCGCCTTCGTTGCAGCGCATCGGCAAGAAAGCGCTTGACTTTGACGCCACGTCAATCGCGAACCTGCATGCCGGGCTGATTCCAGACCCTTTGACCCACACCAGGAGCGATTGACATGAACGACCTCACCAAGCGCCACTTCTTCGGCCTCACCGCGGCACTGGCCGCCACCCCGATGCTGGCGCAGGCCGGGCGGGCCGGTGGCACGCCGACTCGGCGCGCCACCGGCACCCTCAAGCTGAAAGACCAGACCGAGCTGTTCGTCAAGGACTGGGGCCAGGGCCGCCCGGTGGTGCTGACGCACGCCTGGCCGCTGTCGTCGGACTGCTGGGACCAGATCGCGATCGCGCTGGTCGACGCGGGCTACCGCGTGATCGCGTACGACCGCCGCGGCTTCGGCCGCTCGTCGCAACCCGATGGCGGCTACACCTACGACCAGTTCGCCGACGACCTGGCCGAGGTGCTGCAAGCCACCGGCGCGCGCGACGCCGCGCTGATCGGCTTCTCGATGGGCGGCGGCGAGATCGTGCGCTACATGTCGCGCCACCGCGGCCGACACGTCAAGCAGGTGGGGCTGGTGGCCACCGTCGTGCCGGGCTTGGCCAAGGGCCCCAACAACCCGAACGGCGTGGACCCCGCGTTCTTCGACGGCCTGAAGGACGGCCTGCGCAAGGATCGCCTCGGATTCTTCTCGGGCCTGCTGCGCGACGTGTTCTACGACGTGCAGACCAGCGCCAAGAGCACGCTGCCGGTGTCGCAGGCGGTGGTCGACTGGTCGCTGCAGATGGGCATGCAGGCGGGCTTGCGCGCGCTGATCGGCTCGGTCGATGCGTTCGGCAAGGAGGACTTCGTGCCCGACCTCGCCGCGGTCAACGTGCCGACGCTGATCCTGCACGGCGACGCCGACAAGCCGGTGCCGCTGGAACTCACCGGCCGCCGCGCCGCCAAGGGCATCGCGCAATCGAAGCTGATCGAGTACGCCGGTGCCACGCACGGGCTGCTGGTCACCGAGCGCGAGCGCGTGACGCGCGACCTGCTGGCGTTTCTGTCGGCGTGAGGGTGCGATGTCAGGTCGGGTGCGCCGCGAACCAGCGGCGCGCCTGACCGACATCGGCCGCGATGCCGTCGCGCAGCGCCTCGAGCGACGGATAGCGCAGCTCGTCGTGCAGCTTGGCCAGCAGATCGACACGCACCAGCTTGCCGTAGGCGGCGTCGCCGCCCAGGTGG
>DATKJN010000642.1:0-5322 GCA_035543655.1 Burkholderiaceae bacterium
CGCGCGTCGGCGTTGCGTTTCACGCGCTTGGGATGCACGAGACCGAGCGCGACCAGGCCGTAGATGGCCTCGACCGAATCGATGGTGTGGCCGCCGGCGATCGGAATGCCCGCGGCCTGGCACACCGACTCGCCGCCTTGCAGGATGCGGCCGATGGTCTGCGTGGACAGCACGTTGATCGGCATGCCGACCAGCGCGAGCGCGAGGATCGGTCGGCCGCCCATCGCATAGACATCGGAGATCGCGTTGGTCGCTGCGATGCGGCCGAAGTCGTACGGGTCGTCGACGATCGGCATGAAGAAATCGGTGGTCGCGATCAGCGCCTGCTCGTCGTTGAGCTGGTACACCGCGGCGTCGTCGGCGGTCTCGATGCCGACCAGCAGTTCCTTGGGCATCGGCAAACGCGCCGTGTCCTTCAGGATCTCGGACAGCACGCCCGGGGCGATCTTGCAGCCGCAGCCGCCACCGTGCGACAGCGACGTGAGCCTCGGTTCGCCAGGTTTCTCGGGAGCATTCATGCGCTTGGTTTCCTCAACAGATCGCTCAACAGCCGCAGCAGCGTGGCGCGCTCGCGCTTGGGCTCGAACAGCCATGCGCGGTGGCTGCATTGCGCGGCCAGCCCGGCGAGCATAGCGGGTTCGTCGCGCGCCCGCGCGACCAGGGCCGCCAGCGCCGACGCGTCGTTCCAGTCGAAATAGCCCGCGTAGTCGGGGCCGAGCATGCCGACGTTGCCGTCGATGCGCGAGGCCAGCACCGGCGTGCCGCTGCGCAGCGCCTCGGCGATCACGTGGGCGCCGCCTTCCATCGCACTGGCGTGCACCAGCACGTGCGCGCGCTGGATGCGGCGGCGCGTGGCCGAGTGGCCGAGCGCGCCGAGCCAGTGGTAGCGCGGCTGCTCGCGCATGAGGGCTCGTGCCTGTTCGCCCAGCGCCGCATCGAGCGGCGCGCCGATGTGGTCCCACACGATGTCATGCCGTGAGCGCGACCGGCGCGCGGCTTCGAAGTACGTCTGCGGCGATTTCTCGTCGCGCAAGTGGCCCACCATCAGCACGCGCAGGTGCCGCTCGGTCTTGTGCACCGCCGGCAGCGTTGGGCACGACTGGAAGCACACCACGCAGCGGCTGCGCAGCGCGGGCGGCAGCCGCTGGTGGCCGAGTTCCTGCAGCACCACCAGGCGATCGGCCATCGTGAGCGAGGCCTGCGCGGCGGCGTCGCTCGCGATGTCGCGGTACAGGTCGGTGCCGGTCATCACCAGCGCCAGCGGGCCGCGCCGCTGCGCATGCCACGCCGCAATCGACGGCGCCGAGCGGCGCGCGTGCAGCGCGATCAGCACGTCGGCTGCTTCGCCGCGCCAGGCATCGAGCAGCACGATGCGGTAGTCTCGCGCCAGCAGCTGCGACCAGCGCCATGCCGTCTGCCAATTGCCGTTGTTCGACGCGCGGTGAGCCGGCGTGACAATGGCGACTGTGGGCCGCGTGTCCGCACGGCCCGTGGCAATCATTGGCCGCGGCTTCACGCGGCGGTTATACCGGAATGATCTCGAACGCCTGGGTCGAAGCCCGCGCCGCGCGCAGCGCCGACGCGGCGCAACTGGAACGCGCCTTGCGCGACGCGCGTGCGCACACGCTCGCCACCTTCGCCGCCTACGAAGACGCGTTGCGCCCCGCCCGCTGTGCGGTGCCGTATTCGCCTGAGCTCAACCCGCCGCTGTGGGAGCTCGGGCACATCGGCTGGTTCCAGGAGTGGTGGCTCGGCCGCAACCCGCAGCGCGCGCGTGGTGCGGCTGCCGACCCCGACGTGCCGCGCACGCCGCCGCGGCGCGCGCAGGCCGACAACTGGTTCGACTCCGGCCGCGTGGCTCACACCACGCGCTGGGAACTGCCGCTGCCGAACGCCGACGCGCTGCGCGACGACCTCGAAGCCGGGCTGGCCGACAGCCTGGCGCTGCTGCAGCACACGCCGCACGAGGACCGCGCGCTGTACTTCCACCGGCTCGTGCTGTTCCACGAAGACATGCACCACGAGGCCGCCGTGTACATGGCGCAGCACCTCGACATCCCGCTGCCCGGCTGGACGCCGAAGGCCGATGCGCCGGTGCGCGAACTGGCGGTCGCCGGGGGCATGCTCGAACTCGGCGGCGCCGGCGATGGCTTCGTGTTCGACAACGAGCTCGGACCTCACACCACTGCGGTGGAAAGCTTTCGCATCGACAGCGCGCCGGTCACCTGGGCGCGCTACCTCGGGTTCGTCGAAGCCGGTGGCTATCGCGAGCGCGGATTCTGGGGCGACGAAGGATGGCGCTGGCTGCAGGCGCAGGCGCTCTCGGCACCACGCTACGTGCGGCGCCACGGCAGCACGTGGCAACGCCGCACGTTCGGCCAATGGGTCGACATCGACCCGCGGTTGCCGGTGATGAACGTGTCGCTTCACGAGGCGCAAGCGTATTGCGCATGGGCCCGGCGCCGCCTGCCGAGCGAAGCCGAGTGGCACATGGCCGCGTTGGGCGAGCCGGCGTTCGAATGGGGCCAGGTGTGGGAATGGACCGCGAGCCCGTTCGCGCCCTTCCCCGGCTTCGAGGCGCATCCGTACCGCGACTACTCGGCGCCGTGGTTCCACACGCGCCAGGTCCTGCGCGGCGGCGCGTTCGCGACGCAGCCGCGCATGAAGCACCCGCGGTACCGCAACTTCTTCATGCCCGACCGCAACGACGTCTTCGCCGGCTTCCGCACCTGCGCGATCGATCGCGCCTAGCCGCCGAACGCGGCCACCGGCCCCGGCGTGGCGAGCGGACGCAGCGACTTCTGCCACCAGCCCACGTCGCGCCAGGCACCGAACTTGTAGCCCACGGCCCGGTAGACACCGATCGGCTCGAAGCCCACGCCCTCGTGCAAGGCGACACTGGCGTCGTTGGGCAACGCGATGCCGGCGTACGCGCGGTAGTGGCCGAGCGACACGAGCCGATCGAACAGCTCGGCGTACAGCCGCTTGCCCAGCCCTTGTCCGCGGCTGTCGTCGCGGATGTACACCGAGGTGGTCACCGACCACTGGTAAGACGGCGGGTCGCGATGGCTGCCTGCATACACGTAGCCGGCCACCCGCTCGCTCGGGTCCACCGCGACCAGCCACGGGTATTTGGCGAGCGTCTTGGCGATGCGCTCGCGAAACTCCAGCGCACTGGGCGGCACCCACTCGAACGAGATCGTGGTGTCGAGCACGATCGGCGCATAGATCGCCGCGATGGCCTCGGCGTCGTCGGCTGTGGCGGTGCGGATCTTCATGGGCGAGCGGGTGTGGCTTGAGTCTCGGCACCCTGCCGGGTACCGATCGATAGGATGAACAGCGTGAGGAACGCGAGTGCGCCCACGACGGCCGAGACGGCCAGCGCACCGGCGCCCCACTGGTCGAGTGCCAGGCCGAAGAGCCAAGGCGACAGCGCCTGCGTGAACCGCGCCGGCAGCATCAGCAAGCCTTGCCGGTGGCCGTAGCCCTGCGGGCCGAAGATGTAGAGCGGCAGCGTGCCCTTGGCGATGGTGAGCATGCCGTTGCCCGCGCCGTGCAGGATGCCGAACACGGCGGCTGCCGGCGCACCGATCGCGACGAAGAGGGCCACGCCCAACGGATGCAGCGCGGTGGCGATGCGCGCCGAGATCAGCGGATGGACCTTGCGCAGAAAGCCGAACTCCAGCAGCCGCGCACCGACCTGCGCCGGCCCGATCAAGGCACCGACGAAGACCGCCGCGGCCAGCGACACGCCGGCGGCCTGCAGCAGTCGCGGCAGGTGCGCCGCCATCGCCGTGGCGATGAACATGGTGGTCGCGAACACGAACGACAGCGCCAGCACGGCTTTCAATGACGACGGGCTGCTGTCGCCGCGCATCGGCGCCGCCGCTGCCTGCGCTGCGCCGGGCTCGTGCGCGGTGACCCTTGGCAGCATCAGGTTCAGCGGCAGACCCATCAACAGATGCAACGCGGCCCAGGCGAAGCATGCGTTGCGCCACCCGACCTGCACTTCGAGGAATGTGGACAGCGGCCAGCCCACCGTGCTGGCGAATCCCGCGATCAGCGTGATGCCGGTGATGGAGTTGCGCGAGTCCTTGCCGTACAGGCGCACGAGCGTGGCGAACGCGGCCTCGTAAAGACCGCTGCCCATGCCCACCCCCAGAACGACCCAGGCGGCGAAGAACGCCAGCGGCGATTGCGCCAAGCCGAGTGCGACCAAGCCAATGGCGAAGATGACGCTGGTCGCGCTGAGCACCGGCCGACCGCCCCAGCGATCGATGGCGGCACCGGCCCGCGGGCCGAGCAGTCCCGACACCACGAGGGCCACCGAGAAAGCCGCGAACACGGTCGGCGCGGACACGCCCAGGTCGCGCGCCATCGACGACGCCAGCATCGCGGGCAGGTAGTACGAGGACGCCCAGGCCAGTGTCTGCGCCGTGCCCAGCGCAGCCACCGTGCCGGTGCGTCCCAGGGCCATGTCAGCCGCAGCAGGTCGGCGCGCGCGCCGCGACCGGGGCCTTGGGCTGGGAACAGCCGCAACCCACCGCGCCTTGCGACTTCATGTGCTCGTCGAGCACGCAGCAGGCCGAGGGGTCCGCCTTGGCGGGGCCACCGCAGCAACCGCTGGCCACGGCGTCGACGGGTTCCGTCGCCTTCGCTCGGGCTTCGGGCGCTCCGCAGCCCGCACCGCAATCGGCCCCTTCCAAGGTGCTTTCGCCGACGCCGCACACACCGGTCTCGGGCAGGCTCAGCTCCACACGGTCGGCGGCTTCGAGGTCGCCTGCGATGGCGGCCACCACCGAGCGGGCCTGCTCGAACCCGGTGGCCATCAGGAATGTCGGTGCCCGTCCGTAGCTCTTGACCCCCACGGTGTACAGGCCGGGCTCCGGATGCGAGAGCTCGCGGTGCCCGTGCGGACGCACGGTGCCACAGCTGTGCTCGTTGGGGTCGATCAGCGGACCCAGCGCTTCGTTCGACTCCAGCCACGGGTCCAGCTTGACGCGCAGCTCGCTGGTCAGCGACAAGTCAGGCCGTTGACCGGTGGCGCAAATGATCTCGTCGACGCCGTCGATGCGAAGGCGTTCGCTCTTGCCGTCGATGCCTGCGACGACCATCTTGCCGCCTTCCTGGATGATCTCGGTGATGCGCAGCCCGGCGTTGAATTCGAGCACGCCGGTGTCGCGCAAGCGGCGCAGCGACGCGCCGAGCGCCCCACGTGCCGGCAACGCATCGGCGTCGCCACCGCCGAACACGCGAGTCAGGACCGGCGTGCGCACACTCCACACCAATCGCGTGCCTGGGACTTGCTTGGCCAGTTCGGCC
>DATKJN010000643.1:0-4490 GCA_035543655.1 Burkholderiaceae bacterium
TGGGTCTTCAGCCATTCGGCGACCCTGCGCGCGCTGCGGTCCTGCGCACGGTAGCGCAGCTCGATCGACGGCAGCGAGCGCAGCACCAGCTCGGCGTCGTTGGCGCCGACCCCGGTGCCCAACCGCATGTGCGCCATCAGCAGCTTCTCGTTGAGCGCGCGTTCGCGCGTGACCACCGAGCCCATCAACACGTCGCCGCCGCCCGACGGGTACTTGGTCAGTGCCTGCATGCACAGGTCCACGCCCAGGCCCTCGCCGAGATCAAACGGCCGCAACGCGATGCCCGCGCCCCAGGTGTTGTCGAACGCGACCCAGGCGCCGCGTTGTCGCGCCGTGCGCACCAGCGCACGCAGATCGGGAAACTCCATCGTGATCGAGCCCGGCGCCTCGATCCAAACCAGCCGCGTGCGCTCGCTGAATGCCGCCTCGTAGCTGTGCAGATCCAGCGGGTCGTACAGCTTGTGGGCGATGCCCCATGACGCGAGCAGCGAACGCGCCATCTCGCGCGACGGACCGTAGACGTTGTCGGGCAGCAGCAACTCATCGCCCGGCTTCAGCAGCGCGATGTTCACCGTCGCGATCGCACCGAGACCGCTGGGCGCCAGCGAGCAGTACGTGCCGCCCTCCAGCGTGGCGATGCGCTCTTCGAGCGTGAAGGTGGTGGGCGTGCCGTGCAGACCGTAGGTGTAGCCGGCCCGGCTGCGCCAGTCGCGCGCACGCAATGCCGCCACGTTGGGAAAGATCACTGTCGACGCCTTGAACACACCCGGCTGCATCGAGCCGAACCCCGCCGGGGGTTGGTAGTCGTGGTGGATCAGTTGCGTCGACAGCGGCGTGATGGGGTCGGGTTCGCTCATGGGAGGGTCACAGCGCTTCAGCAACGAGGTCGTGGCCCTGTGCCGCAACGATGCGCGCGCGCACGAATTCGCCGACGCGGATCTGAGTCGACGCCTTGGCCGGTGGCAGCAGCCGCACCGTGCCGTCGATCTCCGGTGCATCGGCATAGCTGCGCCCGGTGCCGCCCTTGCGGCCCAGCATCGGGGCGTGGTCGACCAGCACTTGCATGGTGGCGCCGACGCGGCGCTTCAATCGTTCGGCGGACACGCTCTCGGCGGCTTGCATGAAGCGCGCGCGCCGCTGCTCCCGGATCGCCTCGGGCACCGCGCCAGGCAGCTCGTTGGCGCTGGCGCCCCGGACCGGCGAGTAGGCAAAACAACCCGCGCGGTCGATGCCAGCCTCGCGGATGAACTCGAGCAAGGTCTCGAACTCGGCTTCGGTCTCGCCCGGGAACCCGGCGATGAAGGTCGAGCGCACCACGAGTTCCGGACATGCCCGCCGCCATACGGCCAGCCGCTCCAGATTGCGCTCGCCGCTGGCGGGGCGTTTCATGCGCTTGAGCACCTCGGGGTGCGCATGCTGGAACGGCACGTCGAGGTAGGGCAACACGCGGCCGCTGGACATCAGCGGCATCAGTTCGTCGACGTGCGGATAGGGGTAGACGTAGTGCAAGCGCACCCAGGCGCCGAACGGCTCGGCCAGCAGCGCGAGTTGTTCGCACAGGTCGACCATGCGCGTCTTCACCGGCCGCCCATCGAAGAAGCCGGTGCGGTACTTCACGTCGACGCCATAGGCGCTGGTGTCCTGGCTCACCACCAGCAGTTCCTTGACGCCGGATTCGAACAGCGCCCGCGCCTCCGAGAGCACGTCGCCGACCGGGCGCGACACCAGATCGCCGCGCATCGACGGGATGATGCAGAACGTGCAACGGTGGTTGCAGCCTTCACTGATCTTCAGGTAGGCGTAGTGCCTGGGTGTCAGCTTGATGCCCTGCGGCGGCACCAGATCGACGAAGGGATCGTGCGGTTTGGGCACGTGGGTGTGGACGGCGTCCATCACCTCCTGCGTGGCGTGCGGCCCGGTGACGGCGAGCACCTTGGGATGCACCTGGCGAACCAGGTTGCCGCCGCCCTCGCCCGCTTTGGCGCCGAGGCAGCCGGTGACGATGACGCGGCCGTTCTCGGCCAGCGCCTCGCCGATGGTGTCGAGGCTTTCCTTGACGGCGTCGTCGATGAATCCGCAGGTGTTGACGATCACCAGGTCGGCGCCAGCGAAGCTCTTGGCCGTGCGATAGCCCTCGGCGCTCAGTTGCGTGAGGATCAGTTCGGAGTCGGTCAGCGCCTTGGGGCAGCCGAGCGACACGAAGCCGATGGTCGGCGTTTCGCGCGCCGCCAGTTCAACGGAATCGGACATGCCGTGATTGTCGGGCATCGGCCGCGCGGACCGGACCGACGCGAGTGCCGCGCTAGCGCTTGCCGCCCGGGAAACCCGGCATGCCGGGGAAGATCGAGCCAGCCTGCTTCTGCATCTGCTCCTGCATCTGCACGAACAGGTTCTTCGACTGCTCGAGGTAGTTGCCCATCAGGCCCTGCATCAGCGGCGCCTGGCCACTCATCAACTGCGTCCAGGCCTCGGGCGTGAAGGCCTTCGGATCCAGCACGCCCTGCGCCTGCTCGGTGAGGCGGCGCTGCATGTCGACGAAGGTCTGCAGGTTCTTCTCCAGGTAGGTGCCCATCATCCCCTGCATCGCGTGGCCGTAGAAGCGGATGATCTGCGCCAGCGTCTGGGTGGAAAACATCGGCACGCCGCCGGTCTCTTCCTCCAGGATGATCTGCAGCAGGATGCTGCGCGTGAGCTCATCGCCGGTCTTCGCGTCGCGCACCTCGAACGGCTCGTTGTCGAGCACCATCCGCTTCACGTCGGCCAGCGTGATGTAGGTGCTGGCATGTGTGTCGTAGAGACGGCGGTTCGGGTACTTCTTCAGAACCCGCAGGCCCTGGTTCTCCGATCCGGTGGGCGCAGCGCGCCGTGTCGCAGGCATGCAAGACGCTCCTTGTTGCAATGCGTGACGATTCTAGGCGGCGGTTTTGCAGTAGCCGCGCCGGGTTTCCCCGCCCAAATGGCCACACGCGCTGAACTGCAAATGGGCGAACTTGCCGCTTCTTAAGCAGGCACATCAATTGCGTTAGTCGGCTGCCGCAGTCAGGCGCCGTACAACAACCGGGACCTCAGGTCCTCTGCTTATGAACGCCCAAAATGCCACGCGCCATATCACCCTTTCTCTTTTTGTCCTGACCGTCGTATTGGCGGGTTGCACGGGTCCCGGTCAGCGCATGGATCTCGTCCCTCCCACGACGACTCCAACCGACATCAAGGAACGCGCCGACATCTACTCGATCGATGTGCGCACGCTGGGGCAACTGCGCCAGAACGAGCGCGCTGCTGCAGCGGCGCGAACGACCGCACGACCTACTGCGTTCCAGCCGTATGACGCGCCCTACAGCTACCTGGTGGGTCCGCAGGATGAACTGCGCATCACGGTGTTCGAGCACCCCGAGTTGAGCAACCCGGCCGGAACAGCGAACGAACTCGCGGGTCGTGTCGTCAATTCTGACGGCAAAATTTTCTTCCCGTACGTCGGCGCCGTGCAGGCCGCCGGACGCACCGTGCAGGAAATTCAGCAGACGATCACGCAAGGTTTGCGCAGCGTGATCCGAAATCCGCAAGTGGATGTGTCGGTGTTCCGCTTTCGCAGCCAGCGCGTGGTGGTGTCCGGCGAGGTGCGGACTCCGGGCGTGGTCGCGATCACCGACGTCCCGCCCACGCTCGGTGAACTCATTTCAGCCGCCGGCGGCCTGACCACCGAGGCCGATCTGGCCAACGTTACCGTGACGCGGGGTCCGACGACGGTCGCGGCCGACCTGTACGGCTACTTCTACAACGGCGAACAGGCGCAGAACCTGCGCCTGCAAACCGGCGACGTGGTCAACGTGCCTGACCGGCGCTACAACAAGGTGTTCGTGCTCGGCGAAGTCGGCCGACCCAACACCGTGGTGGCCACCAGCGCCACTCTGACCGGCGGGGCCGGCTCGCTGGTGATGCCGCGGGGCCGCTATTCGCTGGCGGAGGCCCTGGGCGACGTGGGCGGCGTCAATCCGCTCACCGCCAACGCGGGCCAGATCTACGTGATCCGCGACAACGGACCGAAGGCGCAGATCTTCCACCTCAACGCATCCACGCCCGATGCGATGCTGCTGGCCGATCAGTTCAACCTGCGTCGGCGCGACGTCGTCTTCGTCGACGCCGTGGCGGTGGTGCGCTGGAACCGCATCGTCTCCAACATCCTGCCGACCGCCGAATTCCTGCGTCAGACGCTCGTCGACATCTTTCCTCAGCAGCCGCGCTAAAGCATGAACACGCCACGCCACGAGATCGCTCCCCTGCCCATGCTGTCGCCGGTGCCGATGGTGCCGACGATCAACATGTACCCGCCGATGGGCGCGGCACCGCCAGCCGGCCAACCGGGCTTCCTGTCACTGGCCGACCACCTGTTGCAGCACATGCGCCTGTTCGGCGCGGTGTGGCTCGGCGTGCTCGTGCTGGGCCTGATCTACCTGCTGGTGGCGGCGCCGGTGTACCGCGCCGAGACGCTG
>DATKJN010000644.1:0-8933 GCA_035543655.1 Burkholderiaceae bacterium
GCGCCAGTGCGCGGGGGGGCGTGCGGCGGTCGGCAGCGCGCCGGACGGGCGTGTCGGTTGGACGGTGCTCATGCGGTGTTGCGGGAGTGGGTGCCGGTGGCAAGCCACGCACCCGCGCACCGCGCCAATCGCTCGCAGTCACCGCCCAAGCGGCTGGGTACGCCATGTGCCCGCCGTTGCACCCTCGATGCCCGAGGAGCGTTGATGTCCGACACCGTTGCCCACGACTCCGCCACGGACGACGCGGCCTGGATGCCCACCAGCCTGAAAGGCAAGGTGATCGTGATCACCGGCGGCTCGCGCGGACTGGGCGCCGCCATCGGCCGCGTGCTCGGCGTCGCCGGCGCGCAGGTGGTGCTGGCCGACATCGAACTGGAGCGCGCACGCCACCATGCCGCCGCGCTCGGCCAGCTCGACATCCAGGCGATCGCGCTGCCACTCGACGTCGGTGACGAGGGGCAGGTGCAGCAGCTGATGGGCGCGGTGCGCCAGCGTTTCGGTCGACTCGATGCGCTGGTGAACAACGCCGGCATCGACCTCACGGCGCCGGTGAGCGAACTGCCGAGCGCGGACTGGGAACGCATCGTGCGCACCAACCTGACCGGACCGTTCCTGATGGCCAAGCACGCGCTCACGCTGCTGCGGCGCGGCGGTCACATCGTCAACATCGCGTCGACGGCGTCCAAGCGCGCGTGGCCGAATGCCGCTGCGTATCACGCCACCAAATGGGGGCTGCTCGGGCTGTCGCATGCCCTGCACGCGGAGTTGCGCGCGCAAGGCATCAAGGTGTCGGCGGTGGTGGCCGGCGGCATGCGCACGCCGTTCTTGCTCGACCGGTTTCCCGACATCGATCCGCACGTGCTGCAAGACCCGATCGACGTGGCGCGCACCGTGCGCTTCGTGCTGAGCCAGCCCGACGACACCGTGATCCCCGAGGTCATGGTGTTGCCGATGCGGGAGTCCTCATGGCCGTGAGTGCGCCGGGTGAGCCGTGACGACGCCGTACCTGCTCGCACCCCATCCGACGCGCAGTCCGATGATCACGCTCGGCATCAATGCGGCTTTCCACGACTCCGCGGCCGCCATCGTGGTCGACGGCGAACTGATCGCTGCCGCCGAGGAGGAACGTTTCTCCCGCATCAAGCATGCCAAGCGGCCCGTGCCGTTCTCGGCCTGGGAGCTGCCGTACGCGGCGATCGACTTCTGCCTGGCCGAAGCCGGCGTCGGCTTGCGCGAGGTCGACCACGTGGCCTACAGCTTTCGGCCCGATGTCTTCGCGCGCGGGCGCCTCGGCTCGCAAACCACGATCGCGCTGCCGCTGGAGCCATCGGTCGAACCCGCCTTGCCATGGGAAAGCCCGTGGGATCCGCTGTTCCTGTCTTACGTCATCAACGCGCCGCGCCAGCTGGTCGACGGCGTGCCGCACCGGCTGCGCAAGCGCTTCGAAGGCATCAAGCCCGCCGAGGCACCGTACCGCTGGCACCATGTGGACCATCACCAGTGCCACCAGGCGAGTGCCTTCCTGGCCGCGCCGTTCGAGCGCTGCGCGGTGATGACGCTCGACGGCCGCGGCGAGCACGCGACCACCAGCTACGGCGCATACCGCGGCGACCGCTACGAGTCGCTCGGCGTGGTGGAGATGCCGCATTCGCTGGGCCTGCTGTACGAGCGCATCACGCAGCACCTGGGCTTTCTGCATTCGAGCGACGAGTACAAGGTGATGGCGTTGGCCGCGCTGGGCACGCCGCAGTTCCGCCGCCTGCTGGCCGAACACATCGAGATCGGCGCGCACGGGCAATACCGCGTGCTGCCGCTCGACCTGGCCCGCATGTGCGGACCGCCGCGTGAGCCGGGCACGCCGATGGAGCAGCACCATCTCGATCTGGCCGCGTCGCTGCAGGACGTGCTGGAAGACACCGTGCTGCAACTCGCGCGTTGGCTGCGCGAGGCCAGCGGCGAGGCGAGGCTGGCGATGGCCGGCGGCGTGGCGCTCAACTGCGTGATGAACGCGCGCTTGCGCGACGCCGGCATCTTCGACGCGGTGTGGGTGCAACCGGCCGCCGGCGATGCCGGCACCGCGCTCGGCGCGGCGCTGTGGATCGATGCGCAGGAACGCGGCAGCGCCCTCTCGCTCGGGCGTCGGCGCTGGACCATGGGCCATGCGCATTGGGGCCCGGGTTACGACGACGATGCCATCGAGCAGCACCTGCGTTGGGCCAGGCTGCCGTACCGGCGCAGCGACGACCTCGCGCACGACGTGGCGCGTCTGCTGGCCGACAACCGCATCGTCGGCTGGTTCCAGGGCCGCATGGAATTCGGTCCACGCGCGCTCGGCGCCCGTTCGATCCTCGCCTCGCCGATCGACCCCGCGATGCAGGCACGCCTCAACGCGCTGAAGGAGCGCGAAGACTTCCGCCCGATGGCGCCGGCCGTGCCGCAGGAGGAACTGGCGCGCTGGTTCGCGCCGGCCGACGCCAACGGCGGCGTGTCGCCGTTCATGCTGTTCGTCTACGACGTGGTGCCAGGCCGGGGCGAGCGCATTCCATCAGCCTGGCACACGGATCGCACGGCGCGCGTGCAGACGGTGGACCACGACACCAACCCGCGTTTTTATGCACTGCTGCGCGAGTTCGGGCGCATCACCGGCGTGCCGGTGCTGGTGAACACCTCGTTCAACGTGCATGGCGAGCCGATCGTCTGCACGCCGCGCGACGCCATCGAAGCGCTCTACTGCACGCCGCTCGACGCATTGGCGATCGGCCCCTTCATCCTCGAGAAGGCGTAGCTGGCCGTGGCGCCCCCCACATTGGCTGAAACGCCGCCGCGGCACATCAGCGTGGTGGTGCCGACGCATTTGCGGCCGGCGCTGCTGGAGCGCTGCCTGCAGGCCCTGTGCCGGCAGTCGATCGGTGCCCAGGCTTACGAGATCGTCGTGGTCGACGACGGCCGCCAGGATGCAGCGCGCGATGTGGTGCATCGGTTGGCCGCTCGCGACGGCATGCCGGCGTTGCGCTACCTGCGGCCGGCATCGGGCCGCGGGCCGGCGTGCGCGCGCAATCTGGGCTGGCGCGCGGCGCGCGCGCCGCTGATCGCGTTCACCGACGACGACACCATCCCCGATCCCGATTGGCTGGCGCACGGCGCGGCGGCTCTCGCGGCGCGACCGCAATGGTGTGCCCTGGCCGGACGCGTGGTGGTGCCGCCGCGGGGCGGCCCGTCGCAGCGGCCGAGCGACCATGAGCGCATGATGCAGGGGTTGCAACACGCCGAGTTCGTGACGGCCAACGCATTCGTGTGGCGCGATGCACTCGAGCGCATCGGAGGCTTCGATGAACGTTTTCTGCGCGCCTGGCGCGAAGACTCCGACCTGCAGTTCCGCCTGCTGCAGCAGGCCGGTCCGATCGGCCGCTGCGAGAGCGCGCGTGTGCTGCATCCGGTGCGCCACGAGCCTTGGGGGGTGTGCCTGCGCCAGCAACGCAACACCTACTTCGATGCGCTGCTCTACAAGAAGCATCCGCGCCTGTACCGAGAACGCATCCGGCCCGTGCCACCGTGGGACTACTACGCCATCGTCGGTGCCGGCGGCGCGGCCGCGGCGTTGGCGGCGTTGGGCGCGTCGCGGGCTGCCGGCCTGGCAGGTGCAGCATGCGGTGCGCTGGTGTTGCGCCTGGCCTGGCAGCGCCTGCGACCGACTCGGCGCGATGCCGCACACGTGACCGAAATGCTTGCGACATCGGCACTGATCCCATTCTTGTCGGTGTACTGGCGCCTGCGCGGCGCGCTGCACTTCAGGGTGCTGTTCCTGTGACCAAGGCCGCGCGCTCCCTCAAGGTGTTGACGTGGCACGTGCACGGCAACTACCTGCACTACCTGAGCCACATCCCGCACGAGTTGTGGCTGGTCACCGATGCGCAACGATCTCCGCACCACAGCGGGCGCAGCGGCACCCTGCCCTGGCATGCCAACGTGCACGAGGTGCCGATCGATCAGGTGCGCCATGGCGACTTCGATGTCGTGCTGTTCCAGTCGCGCGCGGCATGGGAAGAAGAGCAGCAGCGCATCCTCAGCCTGGCGCAGCGGCGCGGCCCGCGCATCTACCTCGAGCACGATCCGCCACAGCAGCACCCCACCGACACGCCGCACTGGATGGACGACCCCGAGGTGCTGCTGGTGCACGTGACGCCGTTCAACGCGCTGATGTGGGACAGCGGCCACGTGCCGGTGCGCGTGATCGAGCACGGCGTGCGCCTGTTGCGCGACGTGCGCTGGCACGGTGAGCTGGCGCGCGGTCTGGTGGCGGTGAACCACATCGACCATCGCGGCCGTCGTCTCGGGGCCGATGTGTTTCGCGCCGCCGCGCAACAGGTGCCGCTGACGTTGGTCGGCCTGGGCAGCGAGCACTGCGGCGGCGAAGGTCCCGTTCCCAACGACCAGCTGCCCGAACGCATCGCCGCGCACCGCTTCTTCTTCAACCCGATTCGCTACACCAGCCTCGGCCTGGCGGTGATCGAAGCCATGATGGTCGGTGCACCCGTGGTGGCGCTGGCCACCACCGAACTGGCGAGCGTGATCCGCGACGGCGACACCGGGCTCACCGACACGCGCCTGGAGCGCTTGCTCGACGGCATGCGCCGGTTGCTGCGCGATCCGGCCGAGGCGCGGCGCATCGGCGACGCGGGCCGCCGCCTGGTCACCGAACGTTTTTCGATCGACCGCTTCGTGCGCGACTGGGATGCCGCGCTGCGCCAGGTCACATCGTGAGCAGCTCGGACTGCATGTACTCGATCGTTTCGCGCAGGCCGTCTTCCAGACTCACGCGCGGCTCCCAGTCGAAGTGGCTGCGCATGCGCGAGATGTCGGGACAGCGTCGATGCGGATCGTCGGCCGGCAGCGCGCGGTGCTCGATGCGCGAGCCGCTGCTCGTCAGGCGCAGCACCAGCTCGGCCAGCTCCAGGATGGTGTGCTCCACCGGACTGCCGATGTTCAGCGGCCCTTCGACGTCGCCGTCCATCAGGCGCCACATCGCCTCGAGGGTGTCGTCGACATAGCAGAAGCTGCGCGTCTGCAGTCCGGTGCCGTACACGGTGAGCGGCTCGCCGCGCAGGGCCTGCTCGATGAAGTTGCTGACCACGCGGCCGTCGCCCGGGCGCAGCCGCGGGCCGTAGGTGTTGAACAGCCGCGCGATGCGCACCGCGACCTTGCGCTCCAGGTGGTAGGCGAAGCACAAGGTTTCGGCGCAGCGCTTGCCTTCGTCGTAGCAGGCGCGCGGGCCGATCGGATTGACGTGGCCGCGATAGCTCTCGGCCTGCGGATGCTCGAGCGGGTCGCCGTAGACCTCGCTGGTGGAGGCCTGGAACACGCGCGCGCCGGTGCGTTCGGCCAGCGCCAGCAGTTGCCATGCGCCGAGCACGCTGGTCAGCGTGGTCTGCACCGCCGCGCGCTGGTAGCGGCTCGGGCTCGCCGGGCAGGCCAGGTTGTACAGCCGCTCGGCCTCGGCGACCTGCGCCGGCAGCGGCTGGGTCACGTCGCCGCACAGCAGTTGGAAGCGCGGATGCGATTCCAGGTGCTGCACGTTCTGTGGATGCCCGGTGGAAAAGTCGTCCACGGCCAGCACGCGCCAGCCCGCTTCGATCAGGCGGTCGCACAAGTGGCTGCCGAGAAACCCTGCGCCGCCGGTCACCACCGCCAACGGCGCCGCCACTAAGCGCCCCAGCGGTGCAGGGCCGGCGCCCGCAGCACGGACGCCACGGCGGTGTGCCCGACGCTGGGGTCGTCGTGGTCGGCGAGGTGCTCGCTCAGCAAGCCCAGCACGTGGCGTGCATGGGCCTTCCACGAGGTGCGGTACACGGTGGAGGCGGCGCGCGCCAGGCGCTCGCTGCGCTGCCATGGCGTTTCGGCCAGCACGGCTGCGCAGGCATCGACGAACTCGCGCGGTTGCCGCGCGATGCGCATCAGATCGCCGTACAGCGACACCACGTCGGGCAGCGGCGTCGACACCACGGGCTTCTCGCCGGCCATGTACTCCAGCGCCTTCGACGGGTTGACGAAGCGCGTGCCGTCGTTGTGCGCGAACGGCATCAGCGCCACGTCCCACAGCGCCAGCAGGCGCGGCAGCCGCTGGTACGGTTGCTGGCCGATCCAGTGGATGTTGCGGCGGCGCGGCACCGAGCGGCGGTCGACGCGCACGATCGGGCCCACCATCACCAGCTGCCACTGCGGCCGCGCCGTGGCCACGGCATCGATCAGCTCGAAGTCGATGCGCTCGTCGATCAGCCCGAAGTAGCCGAGCCGTGGCCGCGCGATCGGATGCATCAGCCGCACGGCCGCAGCCGCCTCGCCGTCGTGCACCGGGCGCAGAAGGGGTGCGAAATGCTCGGCGTCGACCGTGCTCGGCAGGTAGTGCACGTTGGGATGCAGCGCGCGCTTGGCTTCGTACAGCGACGGGCCGCTGGTCAGCACCAGGTCGGCGACCTTCAGCAGCGCCGCCTCGCGCTGTTGCAGCAACGGCGGCGCACTTTGCAGTGCAGCGTGCTCGTCCATGCAGTCGTACACCACGACACGCGGCTGCCAGTTCGCTGCCAGCGGCAACGCCATCGGCGTGCAGAACCAGACGCCGAAGTCGCTCAGGTCCATCAGCCCCAAGTGCGCATCCAGCAGGCGCCGCAGCACCGGCATCTGCTCGTCGTGAAAACCCATGCCGTGCAATGGCGTGTGCGGCACCAGCACCTGCAGGTTGGGTCCGATGATGCGGACCTCCAGGCGTGCGGCGCCGCGCGTGTGCACCGGTTCCTCGACGAACAACACCGGCAACCGCTCGGCCAGTGCCGTCATCAGGTGCTGCGGCCGCTGATAGACGAAGCCCCAGCGCAGGTGGGAGAACACGATCAGGGCCGTCATGGCCGGTTCACTCGATTTCATTTTTTTGGCAAGCCGGAGCGAAAAAGGCAAACCACATGCCGATGCGGCTTTGGCCGCGGGTTGCGGCATCCGGGGCAAGCCTGCGAGCGCGCATGGATCAACAGCGGTGCACGTTGTCAAGAGGGCGCACGTGGCGCGGCCGGCGCTGCGCAATGGTCATTCCTGCGCGCGGAGCGCAGTTCTTGCAGCAACCGGGCCGCGGCAAGCGTGGGCGGCATGGCCCGACCGCGCCGGCGCTTGCGTTGCCGCCCGGCACGCTATGTGCTCTACATCACGCGCCGACCCCACAGGGCCCACCCACATGACACTCACTGCTACACCCGATAACATTTCATTTCACGTCGCGTCCCGCCCGGCGAGCGGGTCACCCCCGACCCCGAAGGCCACACCGCGCACGCTCAGCGAGGCGGTGCAAGCCGTCAACGACCATCGCCGCGAAGTCGAGTTGCGCCGCATGGCGGCACAGCAGCAAAGCGCTGCGGCCAGCACGGACTGGGTCGTGCCGGTGGCGCGCTCGCAGTTGCAGGCGCTCGAACAGCAGGCGCGCGACGCGGCCGTGCTGCGCGGCCTGCTCGACAGCGGCTCCGTGATCGCCGTGCCGTTCAGTGCGCTGCCGCCCTACACGCTGCGCAACATGCCGCTGGCGCTGGCACGCACGCTGGACGAGGACGCCGACGACGCGCAGTGCGATCGCCCATTGACGCGCCTGTTCGTGGCGGCCGATGTCCCGCGGCTGCAGCAAGCCTTGTTCGACGGCGACGCGGCGACGCTGGTCGCGCACCTGCGGCGCAGCGATGGGCGCGTCGTGCGCTGCAGCGTGCATCTTTCGGCCGCCGACTCCGGCGACCCGGACTGGCGCTGGGCCTGCATCGTGCCGCTGCCGCAGCGCACCGGCGCCACGGCGGCGACCGAACGCCATCTGCCACCCAAGTCCAACCAGCGGCCGCGCCTGGATGTGCGGCCCGCTCCGGCCGTTTGACACCCCGACGTCAGCCCGGCGGCAGCATCGGCAGCTGTCGGGCTTCCTGCAGGTGGGCCTGCAAGGCCGGCAGCGTCTTGTCGATCCAGGCTTTCAACGACGGGTCGCGCACATCCCGGCCGGCGGCCGTAAAACGTGCGACCGCCGCCTCGTGGTCGGCGATGCCGACCACTCGGACGAACTCGCGATCGAATGCCGTGCCTGTCAGTTGCGCCAGCCGGTCGAGCTTGCTGCGCTTGTCGGCTTCGACGTTGATCGCGGCAGCGTGATTCCGTTGGCGCGCGCCACCGCCTGCAGTTCACCATGCGCGGCACGGTGTTGCGCGACGAGCATCGTGCCGAAGGCCCGCACGGCCGGCTGCATGCCCTTGGCCGCCGCCATCTGCCCGCCTTCGACTTCGTACAAGCCGATGCCCGCAGCTTCGTTGATGAAGCTGCGCTCGGCCGCGCTGAGCGGGCTTGCCGGGATGGCGGGTGTGGGTTTGGCCGCGTCGGCAACCCAGCGCAATGCCCGCGCATCGGCGCGCACGGCGCCGTCGTCGAAGCCCGGTGCCTGCGACGTGCCGCTGGCGCGCTCAGCGGCCTTGGGCGCGACGTCGCCTGCCTTGGGCTTGGGCGGCTTGCCGGTGGGCTCGCAGCCCGCCGCCAGCGCCAGCATCGCCAGGCAGCACACCGAGCCGGCCAGTCGCTTCACGATGGATTCTTCTGCGTCGCGCGCAGCGCATCGCGCATGCGGCGCACCTGATCGTGGTTGCGCTTGGCGCCTTCGTACTGATGCTCGACCAGGTTGCGGATCGGTGCCGGCAGCGTGCGCTCCAGCGCATCGCGATAGGTGGCCAGTGCAGCATCCTCGCCACGCTCGCATTCCTCCAGCACAGCCAGGTCGTCGTAGGTCGACAGCTTGGCTTTCACGGCCACCCAGCCGCGGTGCATCGCACCGAGTGCCGAGCCGCCGTCTTCCGGTTTGCCGCCCAGCTGCACCACGTGTGCGCGCAACTGGTCGGCAGCGGTCGCGCACTCCGACGATCGCGCCAGCA
>DATKJN010000645.1:0-2465 GCA_035543655.1 Burkholderiaceae bacterium
GCGCACGGCGCAATCGGGCTCGCTGCGGTGCGTGCAATTGACAAAGCGGCAGGCCGCGGCGTGCGCCGCAATGTCGGGCAACAAGCCGACGAGCTGTTCCGGCGGCACCTGCAACAGGCCGAACTCCTGAAAGCCGGGTGAATCGAGCACCGCCGCCTCATGCTGGGCGTCGAGCCAGTACCACGACGTGGTCGTGGTGGTGTGGCGGCCGGCATTGAGGGCCTGCGAGATCTCGCCCACCTGCGCGGCCGCATCGGGGATCAGCGCATTGATCAGCGTGCTCTTGCCGACGCCGCTGGCGCCCAGCAGCAACGTGACCCCGTGCGACACCAGCGGCAGCAGTTGCGCGCGCGCATGGGCCGCATCGCCTTTCACCGACACCTCGAGCACCGGTACCTGCATGCGGCGGTACGGCTCGAGCCGCTGGCGCGCCGCATCGGCCTCGGGCAGATCGACCTTGTTGAGCAGCACGTGCGCCGTGATGTCGGCATGCGCGGCCGCGACCAACGCGCGCGCGAGCAGCGATTCGGACATCGGCGGCACCGAGGCCACGAGCATGATCAGGCGATCGATGTTGGCCGCGAAGGACTTGCTGCGCCAGCGGTCCTGGCGCCACAACAGGCTGCGGCGCGGCAGCACCTGTTCGATCACGCCACCGTCGCCACTCACGTTCCACTCGACGCGGTCGCCGACCACGCAGTCGCCCTTTTTGCCGCGACGGTGGCACAGGACGCGCTGGCGCTCGGGCGTTTCGACGACGAAGTGCCGGCCGTGGGCACCCACCACGAGGCCGTTGTTCAACGGCACGTGCGATCAGCCGGTGACGCCGGGCAACACATCGACCTTGGCTGCGCAGATGAAGTCGTTGCGCGTGATGCCGCCAGCCGAATGGGTGGACCAGCGCACGAGGCAGTGCCCGTAGTCCACCGCCAGGTGTGGATGGTGGTCCTCGGCGTCCGCCACGCCGGCCACCGCGTTGACGAAAGCCATCGTGAGCCGGAAGTCATCGAACTTGAAGTCGCGCTCGATCGCGTCGCCATCGGCCTGCCACGATGGCGCGCCGGCGGCGATCTGCGCGGACACTTCGCTGTCGGTGAGCTTGTCGCCGGCGCTGGCGTGCACGCAGTGTGCGGCGCGCAGCTCGGCGGCATTGAGTGCGGGCCTCATGCCGGCTGGACTCGCAGCGCGGCCAAACGTTCGCTGGCCGGGGGATGCGAGTAGTAGAAGCGCACGTAGAGCGGATCCGGGGTCAGGGTCGACGCGTTGTCCTGGTGCAGCTTGATCAGCGCGCTGGCCAAGTCGGCACCGCTGGCCTGTGCGCAGGCATAGGCGTCGGCTTCGAACTCGTGGCGTCTCGACAGCAGTGCGGCCAGCGGCGACACGAAGAAGCCGAACACCGGCAATGCCAGTGCAAACAGCAGCAACGCCAGCGCATCGTTCGGTGCGCCCAGGTTGGGTTGCACGCCGAGCGCGGTGTAGAACCACGCGCGCGAGGCCAGCCAGCCGAGCAGTGCCAGCCCTGCAAGGCTCAACGCAAACATCGTGACCATGCGCTTGAGCACATGGCGGCGCTTGAAGTGCCCGAGCTCGTGCGCCAGCACCGCCTCGACCTCGCCGGGCGACAGCGTGGCCAGCAGCGTGTCGAAGAACACCACGCGCTTGGCGGCGCCCAAGCCAGTGAAGTAGGCATTGCCGTGCGCCGAGCGGCGGCTGCCGTCCATCACGAACAAGCCCTTGGCGGCGAAGCCGCAACGCTGCATCAGTGCCTGCACGCGCGCAGCCAGCGTTTCGTCGCGCAGCGGCTCGAACTTGTTGAACAAGGGAGCGATCAGCGTCGGGTAGATGAGCAGGATCAGCAGGTTGAACGCCGTCCATGCGCCCCAGGCCCACAGCCACCACCATCCGCCCGTGCTGCCCATGATCCACAACACCAGCGCCGCCAGCGGCAGGCCGAGGGCCGCGCCCACCAGCAGGCTCTTGAACAGGTCAGTGACGAACAGCCGCGCCGTGCTGCGGTTGAAGCCGAAGCGCTGCTCGATGCGAAACGTGCTCCACCATTCGAACGGCAGATCGAGCAGCGCGCCGATCAGCACGAATGCGCTCAGCAGCGCGAGCTGATAGCCCATGACTCCCCAAGCCGGTTGCACGGCATCGCGCACGAACCCGTTGAGCGCATCGAGGCCACCGAGCAGCGTCCAGCCCAGCAGCACCGCGCCGCCGAAGGCCGTGGTCAGCAGACCGAAGCGGGCCTTGGCAATCGTGTAGTCGGCGGCCCGCTGATGCGCATCGAGCGGCACGCGGGCGGCAAAGGCCGCCGGCACCGCATCGCGATGCGCCGCCACGTGGCGCATCTGCCGCGTGGCCAACCAAAGCTTGGTGGCCAAGGTCGCCAGCAGAGCGGCGGCGAACAGCCAGGTGAGCGGGTGCAACTCCATCGGTGGAGTGTAGGCTGAGCCACAATGACG
>DATKJN010000646.1:0-5794 GCA_035543655.1 Burkholderiaceae bacterium
TTGGCCGGCGTCACGGGCGACAGCCGGATCGCTGCCCGCCCCGGCTCGGCGGCCTCGACCACGGCGTGCACCACCTCGCGCAGGAAACGCGTGCGGTTCTCGATCGAGCCGCCGTAGGCATCGGTGCGGTGATTGGCGCCGGTCTTCAGGAACTGGTCCACCAGGTAGCCATTGGCACCGTGGATCTCCACGCCATCGAAGCCAGCGTCTTCGAGCGCGCCGTGTGTGGCGCGCGCGTAGGCGGCCACGATGCCGGCGATCTCGTCGCTGTGCAGCGCGCGCGGTGTCACGGTCGGCTCGAACACCGGCTTGCCGTCGCGGATCAGCACGGTCTTGGTCTTGGCCGCGATCGCCGATGGGGCCACCGGCACGCCGCCGGCGGGCTGCAACTCGTGGTGCGACACGCGCCCCACGTGCCACAACTGCACCACGATGCGGCCGCCCGCGGCATGCACCGAGTCGGTCACACGGCGCCACGCCCGCAGCTGCTCGGGCGCGTACAAGCCCGGTACGTCCGCATAACCCTGGCCCTGGTGGCTGATCGCGGTGGCCTCGGTGATCAGCAGCCCCGCGCTCGCGCGCTGCGTGTAGTAGGTGACGGCCATGTCGGTGGGCACCGCATTGGGCGAGCGGTTGCGCGTCAGCGGTGCCATCACGATGCGATTGGGCAGGCGCAGCGCACCGGCGGTCACGGGCTCGAACAGTCGGCTCATACGCGCTGAGCGCCCCGAACCAGCGGGACGGCTTGTGGAACACGGTTCGCACCCGGGCTTGCGCCGGGCGCGCCGCGATTGTGATCAGCCGCGAATGTCCTGCCAGGTTCCGGTGTCTTGCAGGAACGGTGATAGAACCGGCTCGCTCCAGGCCAGCCTCGCGCCCCCGCTGAGGCGCCAGGCCTCGCGCACGCGCATCCTCAGCAACCGCTGCGCACCCGCGAACGCGGCCAGCTCGTCGCCTTGCCAAAGCAGCTCGGTGTCGACCGCCACGTGCAAGCGATCGCCGCGCGCGAAGTCGACGAACAACAGGCCGGCGCGCGGATGAAGCTGCAGGTTGCCGAGCGTGTTGAACATCTGGTTGCCGGCGAAGTCCGGCACCGTCAGTACATCGACGCCCTCTGCGTCGCGCTGCACGCGCACGAAGCCCGGCTTGCCGCCACGGTGGGACACGTCGACACCGTGCGCCGCACTGGCGCCGATCTGCGCCGGCGGCACCGCCGTGGCGATGAAGAAGGTGTCAGCGCCGCGCACCAGCGACGCCGCCGCCAGGTCGAGTTGCGCCATGCGTTGGGCGACCACCGGTTGCGACGCGTCATCCACCCAGCGCGCGTGCCGGCCCTGGATGTACTTGGGGCAGTTGCCGAAACTCTGCTGCACTTGCAGCGTGAAGCCATCTGTCTGCGCCGAGCGCACCAGCCCGTTCATCCGGTTGCGCCGCCGCGTGTGCGGCTCGATGCCGAGCACGCCGACGGACGCACCGGCGCGCAGCGAGGCGTGCAGCGGATCGGCCGTGTCGACGCGCGCGTCGATCGCCATCGTGCGGACATCGGGCGTGCGCACGAAACCCGGCGCGCCGGCCAGCAGCGAGGCGTGGGGCTGACCCTCGGCGTCGACACTGCCGATGACCACGAACGGCAGCTTGTGGAACAGCTCGCGGTGCGGACCCGGCATGTGGTCGCGCACGACGAGCGAACCCACTTCGGCCAAACGCTGGCGCATGCCGACCCGCGCCTGCAGCGCCTGTTCGCCGGCGTGGTACGGATCGGTCGGCGGCTCGACCGGGGTGTTGGGGGTTGCAGTTTCGGCATTCATGGTCACCATCGTGCCGGCGTGGCGCGTGTCGGCCAATGCCGCAGCCTGCAGTTGATTGCTCCATTTCACGCAACAATCGTCCATGGATCGGCTCAAGGCCTTGCAGACCTTCGTGCGCATCGCCGACGAAGGCACCTTGACCAAGGCGGCGGATGCGCTCGACCTGTCGCTGCCGGCGGTGGTGCGCTCGCTGGCCGCGCTGGAGGCACACCTGCGCGTGCGCCTGTTCAACCGCACGACGCGCCGCGTCGCGCTCACCGATGAAGGGCGCCGCTATCTCGACTATGCGCGCCAGGTGTTGGCCACGCTCGACGAGGCAGAGCGTGCGATCAGCAACGACCTGTCGTCACCCGCCGGCATGCTGCGCGTGACCGCGCCGGTGCTGTTCGGCCAGCTGCACGTGGCGCCGGCGGTGATGCGCTTCCTGCAGAAGCACCGCAAGGTGCAGGTGGAGCTCGAGCTGGCGGACCGCGTGGTGCCGTTGCTCGACGAAGGCTTCGACGTCGGCATCCGCATCGGCGCGCTGGCCGACTCATCGCTGGTGGCACGCTCCATCGGCGCGGTGCGCCGCGTGGTGGTGGCCAGCCCCACCTTCCTGCGCAGGCACGGCGTGCCGAAGCGGCCGCCGGACCTGCAAGCGCTCGAGTGCGTGCGGCTGACGAGCGGCAGCACGCAGTGGGCATTCCACGATGGTGACAAGGTCACCAGCGTGCCGGTGCACGGTGCGCTGCGCTGCAACCACGTGCAGGCAGTGATCGACGCCTGTGTCGCCGGACTCGGCTGCGGCGTGTTCATGTCGTACCAGGTCGCGAGCCTGGTCGAGCAGGGGCAACTGAAGGTCGTGCTCGATGCGTTCGAGCCGCCGCCGCGCCCGGTCAGCCTGGTGGTGCCGCAGGCCCGGCTGCTGCCGGCGCGCACGCGCGTGTTCATCGATTGGATGTTGCGCGACCTGCGCCACTTCAAGGGCCGCATCTGACGCACCACCCGTCCGTCCGTTCACATCCAGGAGGCAATCATGGCGACGACTCCGCGCAAGGCCCCGGCTTCGAACCCAGCGCCCGTGTTGTGGCGCGGCGGCAAGGCGATTCCCGTGGAGAAGCAGGAGGATCGTTTCACGCTGATGTCGCCGAGCCCGGCACAGATCGAGCAGCTGACTCGCCTGCCGGGCGTGCAGGAAGTCAAACGCGTGAACCGCCAGGTGACCAAGGTGATCACCACCCAGAACGACCGCGATCACGTGATGGCGGCGATGCGTTCCGACACCTTCGGCGCCATTGCGCACCATGCCTACAAGCCCGCCGGCAGCGAAGGCACGGTGTACTACCTGACCGACAAGATCGTCGTGCGCTTCAAGCCCCGAACCACCACGACCCAGATCGAAGCGCTCTTGGCCAACCACAGCCTGCGCTTGCTCAAGACCTATGCGATGCCGAACACCGTGCTGGTGCAGGTCACCAAGGCGAGCGGCGTCAATCCGCTGAAGCTGGCCGACCGGCTCAGCACCGAGCGCATCGTCGAGTACGCCGAGCCCAACTTGGTGAACCGGCACACGACGGCCTACACACCGAGCGATGGCTTGTTCAAGCGCCAGTGGCACCTGCATTCGCAGCGCGCGCCGCAGCTCGCCGCCGACGCGTCGGTGCAGGCGCCGCCGGCGTGGGACATCACGCGCGGTTCGCGCGAGGTGGTGGTGGCGGTGATCGACGACGGCTTCGACATCGACCACCCGGACTTCCAAGGCGCCGGCAAGATCGTGCAGCCGCGCGACTTCGTCGATGGCGACGCCAAGCCCTTCCCCACCGACGCCAACTACCACGGCACGCCGTGCGCCGGCGTGGCGATTGCAGAGTCCAACGGCCGCGGCGTGGTCGGCGCGGCGCCCGGCTGTGCCTTCATGCCGGTGCGCATCTCGATGGCCGAAGACGACGACCAGAGCGCAGAGATCTTCGACGAGGTGGCCGAACACGCCGACGTGCTGTCGTGCAGCTGGGGTCCGCCGCCGGTGTACGCGCCGCTGTCGCGCCTGCTGGTCGACACGCTGGCGCACATCTCCCGCCAAGGCGGCCCGCGCCGATCGGGCTGCGTGATCTGCTTTGCCGCGCACAACTTCAACGCGCCGGTGCGCGACGTGACGCTGCCCAACGAAGTGCAGTGGCACGACGGCGAGCGCCTGCGCACCACACGCGGCAAGGTCGAGAACGGCTTCGCCTGCCATGCCGACGTGATCACCGTGTCGGCTTCGACCAGCCTGAACCAGAAGGCGCAGTACAGCAACTGGGGCCGCGAAGTCTGGGTCTGCGCGCCGAGCGACAACTGGCATCCGCTCGACGATGCCGCCTACGCGCCGGGCCTCGGCATCTGGACCACCGACAACGAGGCCGTCGGCAGCGGCTTCACCGCCAACAGCCGCTACACCGGCGACTTCGGCGGCACGTCGAGCGCAACGCCGCTGGTGGCCGGCATCGCGGCGCTGGTGATCTCGGCCAACCCGGCGCTGAGCGCGGCGCAGGTCAAGGACATCCTGCGGCGCACCGCCGACAAGATCGAGGACCCGCGAACCGACGAGATGACCGGTGAGGCGTTCGGCCGCTACGACGGCCGCGGCCACAGCCGCTGGTTCGGCTATGGCAAGGTCAACGCACGGCGCGCCGTGGAGGAGGCGGCGCGCCGCAAGCGCAGCACGCGCTAGCCGATGCGCGTGAGCGCCATCGTCCAGTTGGTCTCCCACTCGCGGCCGTCGAGCGAGAACGCCTGCTCCCAGCGCGCGGCATCGGGCCCCAAGCGGGTCCAGTCGAAGCGCACCTGCACCTCGCGGCCATCGTCGGTGTCCATGCCATAGAACACGCCACGATCGCCCTCGAAGCCGCCGTGCACCGGCGGCGTCAGCACGCCGTCGCGGCTGTTGATCCAGTAGATCGACCAGCGCCGCTGCGCCACGTCGAAGGTGCGCACCGTCAGTCCCGACCAGCCGAGGCTCGGGAAGTCGATCTGGTCGATGTTGGCGCCGCCGTTCAGGCGCGGCTCGCAGGCGTTGATGCCTTCGAATTCGGTCCAGTGATCCGCGCCGCGCAGTCGCGACATCAGGCGCCGGTTGTGCACGCGCCAACGGCCGGCGAGAAAGTCGAAGTCGTGGATGTCGCCATGCGGCAGGCTGGCAAGGTTCATGGTGAAGCTCCGGTGGTGAAAGAAGCGGTGAGAGAAGCGGTCAGCGCAACCACGAGCGCGCCGCGGGTTGCAGCCGCATGCGCTGCAGCGCGGTTGCACGCAGCCGCGGCAGCGCGGCGCCCCGCCAGCGCGGCGTGGCGTCGAGTCGCGCCAGCGCCTCGTCGGCGGCCGCCACGCTCGGCGTGCGCGACAGCCACGCCAGCACCGGCGCATCGACGCGCACCGGAAGCCGCGGGTAGTTGTTGGCTGCCGGCTCGGTCTCGAACACCGCGCTCGGCATCAGGCCGCACTCGCGCAGCAGCGGCATCGCGTCGCGCTCGAAGTAACGCCTGAGCGCCTCGTCGGCCGGCGCGGCCAACGTGGCGACGAACAACAGGTACAGCGAACGCGGCAGCGCTGTTTCGGCATCGCGGTGCGGGCGCGGCGCGGCCGGTGTCGTGAGCGCCCAGGTCGGCCGCGCATAACGCAGCAGCCGCACGTCGTCGGAGTCGATGATCGTGGCGTTGGCGGCGTTGCGGTTGGCGAGCCAAGTCGTGCCGCTGTAGAAGGCCTCGAGCCCGCGCTGGCGCGCCGGCATGTCGGCGAAACCGCGCAGCCAGACGTAGTGGTCGGGCCGGTCGAGGTCGCGAAAGTGCGCCATCACGCGCATCTCGAGCGCCTCCTGCGTCTCGATTAACTCGCGCTCGAACAGCTCGATCAGCACGTCGCGCCGGTTCGGCTGCATCAGGTAGTCGCGCAGTTCGATCACGGCGCAGTCTTCGAGTGCCGGCGGCGCAAGCGGCATGGCCGTGGTGGTGTGCATCGCGATCTCCCAGGTTGAT
>DATKJN010000647.1:0-3601 GCA_035543655.1 Burkholderiaceae bacterium
CGCAAGCGGCGCGGCAAGGTGACCAGCGTCGACAAGGCCAACGTGCTGGAGACCTTCCAGTTCTGGAAGGACGTGGTCACCGAGGTGCACAAGGACTACCCCGACGTGGCGCTGGACCACATGTACGTGGACAACGCCGCGATGCAGTTGGTCAGGGCACCCAAGAGCTTCGACGTGATCGTCACCGGCAACATGTTCGGCGACATCCTGTCCGACGAGGCGGCGATGCTCACCGGCTCGATCGGCATGCTGCCGTCGGCTTCCCTTGATTCACGCCAAAAAGGTCTCTACGAACCGAGCCATGGCAGTGCCCCCGACATCGCCGGCAAGAATCTGGCCAATCCTCTGGCTACAATCTTGTCCATGGCCATGATGCTGCGCTTCACGCTCAACCAGCCCGAGTCGGCTGACCGGGTGGAAACCGCTGTGCGCCACGTGCTGCAACAAGGTCTGCGCACGGCCGACATCTGGTCCGATGGCACGCGCAAGGTGGGCACGCGCGAAATGGGCGATGCCGTTGTCGCCGCCATCACCAAAACGACGACCAAGAAGAGCTAGCGCTCTCGGTTCGTCTCGCCCGCACCCTGCACCCGGCGAACGAGCCGGGCGGCACGGGAATCACTGCAACCACAAGGGCGAACTGAAATGGCACTCGTAGGAATCGTCGGATGGCGCGGCATGGTGGGCTCCGTGCTGATGGAGCGCATGCAGCAGGAGAACGACTTCGCGTTGTTCGAGCCGCTGTTCTTCTCCACCAGCAACGCTGGCGGCGCGGCGCCGGCGCAGGCCAAGAACGAAAGCAAGCTGGTCGACGCCAGCGACCTGAAGGCGCTCGCCCGCTGCGACATCGTCGTCACGTCGCAGGGCGGCGACTACACCAACGAGGTGTTCCCCAAGCTTCGCGCGGCCGGTTGGAAGGGCCACTGGATCGACGCCGCCTCGGCGCTGCGCATGAAGGAAGACGCGATCATCATCCTCGACCCGGTGAACATGCCGGTGATCAAGAACGCGCTGGCCAAGGGCAACAAGAACTGGATCGGCGGCAACTGCACCGTGAGTTGCATGCTGATGGGCGTGGGGGCACTGTTCAAGGCCGGCATCGTCGAGTGGATGAGCACGATGACCTACCAGGCCGCATCGGGCGGCGGCGCGCAGCACATGCGCGAGATGCTGGTGCAGTACGGCACGTTGAACGCCGAGGTCAGGGCGTTGCTCGACAACCCGGCGAGCGCGATCCTCGAGATCGATCGCAAGGTGTCGGCTCGCCAGCGCTCGATGTCCAGCGCCGAGACCGAGCATGTCGGCGTGCCCCTCGGCGGCTCGCTGATCCCGTGGATCGACAAGGACATGGGCAACGGCCAGAGCCGCGAAGAATGGAAGGGCATGGCCGAGACCAACAAGATCCTCGGCTGCGGCCCGGGCTTTGGCGCCCCGGCGGTGCCGGTCGACGGCGTGTGCGTGCGGGTCGGCTCGATGCGCTGCCACAGCCAGGCGCTGCACTTCAAGCTCACGCGCGACGTGCCCGTGGCCGACATCGAAGCGATGATCGCGGCCGACAACCCGTGGGCCAAGGTCGTTCCCAACGAGCGCGATGCGACGATGAAGCAGCTCACGCCGGTGGCCGTGACTGGCACGATGGACATTCCCGTTGGCCGCATCCGCAAGCTGGCCATGGGGCCGCAGCACGTGGCAGCGTTCACCATTGGTGATCAGTTGCTGTGGGGCGCGGCGGAGCCGCTTCGTAGAATGCTCAGGCTGCTGTTGGAAGCCTGACGATCGGCCGCATGAGGCGCGCGTTGTCCAACGGCAACAAATAGCGACAGGACGGCAACCGCGGGAGATTTGACACAAACGTCAGCTTTTGCATGAGCTTGTCAGCCTATATGCTTGATGTTATTGTGGTTTCGACGAGTTACCCGCGACCGAGGTGAAACGCTCGAGCTGCACCACCTGTGAACGTCGGCGCGCTTGTTGTTCGCGCGCCGGTTGCACTTGGGAGACGCCTTGAAATATCGCTCTGGACACGCTGGACGCGTCGCGCTGAACACCATCGCGCTGGCCGCGATGGTCGCTGCATCGGGCAGCGCTTGGGCTTTGGGCCTGGGCCGCCTCAACGTTCAATCCGCACTCGGCGAGGCGCTTCGCGCCGAGATCGACATCACCAGCCTCAGCCCCGAGGAAGACTCCAGCCTGCGGGTTCGCATCGCGCCGGCCGATTCGTATCGCGCGTCGGGCGTCGAATACAACGCTGTGCTGCCGTCGACCACGGTCACGGTGGCGCGTCGCCCCGATGGCCGGCCCTATCTGCGCGTGCAGAGCGACCGCGCGGTGCAAGAGCCGTTCGTCGACGTGATCCTCGAACTGACGTGGTCGTCGGGCCGACTGGTGCGCGAATACACGCTGCTGCTCGATCCGCCGCAGTCGCGTGTCGCCCCGCCGGTGATGGCGCAGGCGCCCGCCGCGCCGCAGATCTCGGCCGCACCGCAGCCATCGACGCCTGCGCAGACAGCACCGAGTGCGGGCGCCGTTGCGGCCGCTCCGCAAGCCGCGCCGGCGCCGCGCCCCGCGGCCCCTGCTGCTCGCGGCACGGTGCAGCGTGCGTCGCCGGTCGCACCGGCCAGCGCGCCCAGCGGCGAGGGCGAATACAAGGTCAAGGAAGGCGACACGCTGTTCCGCATCGCCAAGGGCAACCAGCGCGCGAACGTGTCGCTCGACCAGATGCTGGTCGCGCTGTTCCGCAACAACCCGAACGCCTTCATCGGCGACAACATGAACCGGCTCAAGGCCGGCGCCGTGTTGAACGTGCCGTCGTCGGAGCAGGCCAACGCGGTCACCACCGCCGACGCGAAGGAAACCATTCGCGCGCAGAGCGCGGACTTCGGCAAGTACCGCCAGACCCTGGCGGGCAACGTGCCGACGACACCGGCCGGCGAGAGTTCGCGCCAAGCCACCGGCAAGGTGCAAGCATCGATCGACGATCGCAAGCAAGCCGCCGCGCCGACCCCAGACAAGTTGACCCTGTCGCAAGGCGCGGTCAAGCCGGGCGCCGGCAGCACCGAAGCCAAGGCTTCGAAGGACACCGAGAAGAAAGACGCCGCTTCGCGCGTGGCGGAGTTGACGCGAAACGTTGAAGAACTCAAGAAGCTGCAGGAGGGCTCCGGCACGGCCGCCAAGACCGCGCAGGCGCCGGCGCAGCCGGCTCCGGCCACGCCGCCGCCAGCTCCGGCCGCAGCGCCGCCGGCGCCGGCAACCCCGCCTGCGCCGGAAGCCAAGGCACCGACGCCCGCCCCAACGCCCGCGCCGACGCCGGCACCGGCCCCGCAAGTGGCGCAGGCCCCGACCGAGCCGCCCAAGTCTGAGCCCGCGACGCCAGCCGTGCCGATCACGCCGCCGGCTGCGAGCGCTCCGGCGCCCGCACCGACCGCAGCAGTGACGCCGCCCGCGGCACCGAAACCCGCCGCGCCAACGCCGGCCGAAGAGCCGAGCATGCTGGCCGCGCTGGCCGACCATCCGATGGCGGTGCCCGGTGGCATCGGACTCGTCGTGCTGCTGGCCGGCCTGGCGCTCTACCGCTTGCGTGGGCGCTTCCGCAAAGACAACG
>DATKJN010000648.1:0-9925 GCA_035543655.1 Burkholderiaceae bacterium
CCTCGGCACCCAGGCCTGGCGCGCACTGGCCATCGATGCGGCGCTGTGCGCATTGCTGGTCGCTCTGGAGCGCGCCACACCCCGCGCCGAGCCGCAACGCGCCGCGCGCGGATCGCGCGCGACGATGCACCTGGAGCGCTACCGCGCGCTGGTCGATCGTTCGTTTCGCACCCAGCCGTCGCTGGCGGCGCTGGCGCTGCAACTGGGCATCACACCGACCCAACTCAACCGCGTGTGCCGGCAGCTCACCGGGCGCAGCGCGCTGGCGTTGCTGCACGCGCGCGTGATGCTGGAAGCACAGCGCGACCTCGCCTACACCACACTGAGCGTCAAGCAGGTCGCGCTCGGTCTGGGCTTCAGCGACGCGGGCTACTTCACGCGCTTCTTCCAGCGTCTGTCGGGACGCACGCCGACGCAGTGGCGCGGCGCGGCCTACGCGGCGCGACTCTGAGGCTCAGGCGGCTCGCGCCTGGTCCACGTGGGCGTACACGCTGCCGAAGCGGTTGGACAGGAACGCGTCGAGCGCCACATCTTCCTGGCGCACGAAGCCGCGCTGCGGCAGCTGGCCGTGCGCCAGCAGGTCGAGCATCGCGCAAGCGCTGCCGGCGGTGGTCACCTGGATGCCGCTGCGCAGCTTGCCGGCCTGCACTTGCGCGTAGATCTTGCGTGCGTAGGTTTCCTGCATCAGTCGGCCGTCGCGCCAGCCACTCACGGTGACGAAGATCACCACCACGTCCTGCATGGTCGCCGGCACGGCGTTCTCGAGGATGTCCTTCAGCAGGTCGCGTCGCTCGCGCAGTCGCAGGTCGTGCAGCAGCGCCTTCATGATCGCGGCATGGCCGGGGTAGCGTATGGTGCGGTAGTTCAGCGTGCGCACCTGGCCCTCGAGCGTCTCGGCCAGGGTGCCCAGACCACCCGAAGTGTTGAACGCCTCGTACAGCACGCCGTCGAGCGAGAATTCCTCGCGTTCCTCGAGTGCCGGCACCTCGACCCGTCGGCCATCGACGATGGCCTCGCACGGCTCGATGTATTCGTTGATGACGCCTTCGGTACTCCACGTGAGGTTGTAGTTCAGCGCGTTGCTCGGGTAAGCCGGCAGTGCGCCGACGCGCATGCGCACGCTGTCGAGCTTGTCGAAGCGGCGCGCGAGGTCGGCGGCCACGATCGAAATGAAGCCCGGTGCCAGGCCGCATTGGGGGATGAACGTGGTGCTCGCATGTTGCGCAAGCTCGCGGATGCGGCGCGTGCTCGCCACGTCTTCGGTGAGATCCAGGTAGTGCGTGCCGGCGTCGCGCGCGGCCTCGGCGACTTGCACCGTCAGGTGGTATGGCGCGGCGCTCAGCACCGCGAACTGCCCGCCGAGCGCATGGCGCAGGGCCACGCCATCGGCCACGTCGATCACGGTCGGTGTCAGCAGTCGGCCGCGCGTGACGCTACCCAGCGCTGCCAGTGAACGGTCGGCCAGCGTGACTTGATAGTCGCCGCAGTGCGCCAGCAGCTCCGCCGCAACCTGGCCGATCTTGCCGGCACCCACGATCAGGACGTTCTTCATGGCGCACTCCAGGGCATGACACCGCGCGCTGCGGCGATATGAGATTGTCGGCAAGGGCGTTGCAGACTGAACAAAACACCTTGACGATTTGGTTGATATGAATCGGCATTTCGCCGAAACTCTTGAGCAATGAGTTCAGATCGCCTCGACAGCACCGACCGTGCACTGCTCGCGCTGCTGCGCGACAACGCGCGCACGCCGACGGCGGACCTGGCCCGGCGCCTCAAGCTGTCACGCACCACGGTGCAGAGCCGACTGGCCAAGCTCGAGCGCGAGCGGGTGATCGCCGGCTACACGGTCAGCGTCAGCGACGAGGTCGAGGCGGCCCTGGTGCGGGCGCATGTGTTGATCACGCTGGAGCCACGCAAGTCGGCGCCGATCGAGGCGGCGCTGCGGCGCATCGATGAGGTGCGCACGTTGCACTCGGTGAGCGGGCCGTTCGACCTCATCGCCATCGTGGCCGCGCCTTCGATCGGCGAGCTCGACCGTTTGATCGATCGCATTGGCGCGCTCGACGGCGTGGAGCGCACGACATCGGCCATCGTGTTGTCGACCCGCATCCAGCGTTGAAGAGCCGGCGTCGCGTCGCCGCGTTTGTGACCAGGCGTTGCTGCCGCGAGCATCGACGGGCAGGCTGCGGCAGATTCGTCGTGTTTGCCGTTTCTCACGGTTCAAGTTCGCGATCGCGCCTGCCGAAGAGAAGCGCAGGCCAGCCCGTCGGGCCGGTACAGAAGAATGCGGACTTGAGTCATGTCGGCCACGATCGCCGTCGACGATTTGCGTGTGGGCATGTTCATCCACCTCGACCTGGGGTGGTGGGCGCATCCGTTCGCGCTGTCGAGCTTTCGGCTGACCTCGCCCGATCAGATCGCCACCATCAAGGGGCTTGGCGTCAAGGAACTGCGCTGGAGCCCTGAGAAGAGTGGCGCGCCTTCATCCGAAGGCCCCGCGCCGGCGGCGAATGACGAGCAGACGGCCGAGGCGGAAGCGACAGCGGAAGGCGCTGCGCACCCTGCGAGCCAACCGGTCGGTGCCGAAACGCCGCAGCAAGTGCAGTTGCGCGAACGCCGAGCCCAGCTTGCCGCGCAGCGCGAAGCGAATCGCGTGTGCGCGCGCCAGTACAACGAAGCTGCCAAGTCGTGGAAGGACGCGGCCGACCTCGTGCCCACCAAGCCCGATGGCGCGCGGCAAACCGCCGAGGCGCTGACCCGTGCGCTGCTGAGCAAGATGATGGTCGATGGCGAGCTGTGCATCCGCGTGCTGGCCGAGGTGCAAGCCGATCGCGCCACCACGCATGCTCTCAACGTGGCGGTGATCTCGCTGTTGATGGGACGCGTGTTCGGCTTCAACGAGAACGAGATGCTCGACGTGGGCGTGGGTGCGCTGCTGCACGACGTGGGCAAGCTCGAACTTCCCGAGCGCGTTCGTTTTGCCGACCCACAGGCCGCTGGCGCCGACCAAGCGCTGTACCGCGAGCACGTGGCACGGGGTGTGGCGCAAGGCAAACGCATGGGATTGTCGGCCGGCGCCATGCTGGTGATTGCGCAGCACCACGAAATGGCCGACGGCTCCGGCTTTCCGCAGAAGCTCAACGTCGACCGCATGACCGCAGCGGCGCGCATCGTGGCGCTGGTGAACCGCTACGACAACCTGTGCGACCCCGCCGTGCCGGCGCACGCGCTCACGCCGCACGAGGCGCTGTCGCTGATCTTTGCGCAGACACGCACCAAGTTCGATGCGTCGATGCTCAACGCATTCATCCGCATGATGGGCGTGTACCCGCCGGGCTCGGTGGTGCAGCTCACCGACGACCGTCTGGCGCTGGTGACCAACGTGAATTCCACGCGGCCGCTCAAGCCGCGCGTGTTGCTGTTCGATCCCGCCGTGCCGCTGGACGAAGCGCTGCACATCAACCTCGAGCAGCACACCGATCTCGGCATCCGGCGCAGCCTGCGGCCGCAGCAGCTGTCGCACGACGCGCTGCAGTACCTCTCGCCACGCCAACGCGTGGTGTACTTCTTCGAGCCGGCGCAGGCGTCCAACTCGGGCTACGGGCAGGAGATCGCGGCGTGACCACCGCACAGCGCGGTCCGCTGGCCGCGCCGGCAGGCCTTGCGGCCTGGCTGGCCATGCTGGACAGCCTGGGCGAGCCGGCATGGATCGTCGAGGCCGAGACGCTGGCGGTTGCCGGCCTGAATCCACTGGCGCGCAGCCTGCTGGGCCTGAATGACGTGGCGCCGCGCGACCTGAACGCTGCATCGCTGATCGGCACACCCGAAGACCTGGCGTTCTGGGACGAGGTCGGTGCGGGCCGTGCGGGCCGACTCGAATCGGAAGCGATGGTGGTCGCCACCGATGGGCGGCTGCTGCAGGTGATGCGCCGCATCGCGCCGTTGCAGGTGCGCGGATCGCAACCGACGCACTATCTGGTGATGGTGCAAGACCGCAGCGAGCAGGCACGTCAGCAACAGGAGCGTGAGGCACTGCTCACCGAGTTGCAGGCGACGCTGGAGTCCACCGCCGACGGCATCCTGGTGACCGATCTTGCCGGCCGTATTCGTGCCTTCAACCGCCGCTTTGCGCAGCTGTGGAACATGCCGTCCGACCTGCTCAATGGCGCGCAGGACGATGCGGTGTTCGACTGGATGCGGCGCAGCGTCAGTGACCCGCGCGCCTACCAGCGCCGGTTGGCAGCGCTGCAGGAGTCCACGCTGACGCGCGCCGCAGACACGCTGCAACTGCTGTCGGGCCAGACGTTCGAGATGGTGACGCAGCCGCAGGTGTGTCGGGGGCGCCCGATCGGCCGCGTATGGGCGTTTCGCGATCGTACCGAGTTGGTGAACGCCGACCGGCGCATCGAAGCGTTGATCACCACCGATGCCTTGACCGGTCTGCCCAACCGACGTTGCCTGGGCGACACGTTGGAACTGTCGTTGGCCCATGCGCAACGCGACCGCGCCGGCTTTGCGCTGCTGCTGCTCGACCTCGACCGCTTCAAACAGATCAACGACAGTCTGGGAACCGAAGTGGGCGACCGCGTGCTGATCGAGGTGGCCGAGCGTGGCAAGACGTGCCTGCGGCAGGGCGACCTGCTGGCGCGGGTGGGCGGCGACCAGTTCGCGTTGCTGGTGCACCGCGCCGAACAACGGAGCGCCGAAGCCGCGGCGGCCAGGGTGCTCGATGCGATCGGGCGCGCCTATGCCTTCGAGGGCAGTCAGTTCACGCTGACTTGTAGCATCGGCATTGCGCTGTACCCGTCCGACGGCAACGACGGCAACGAGCTGATGCGCCATGCCGAGACGGCGATGCACCGCGCCAAGCAGGGGGGCCGCGCGGCATTTCGTTTCCACCAGCCCAGCCATGACGCCGACCTGCGCTCGCGCATGCAATTGGACCATGCGATGCGGCAGGCGTTGACCGCCCAGCGCTTTCGTCTGGCCTACCAGCCGCAGGTGCAGGTGGATGGCGACGCCATCGTCGGCGCCGAAGCCCTGGCGCGCTGGCGCGACCCCGAGCTGGGTGAGGTGGCGCCGGCGCAGTTCATCGCGGTGGCGGAGGAGTCGGGCTTCATCATCGCGCTGGGCGACTGGGTGCTCACGCAGGCCGTGCGGCAGGCCGCCGCGTGGCGCAGCAGAGGCATGCCACTGAAGGTCGCGGTCAACGTGTCGGCGTTGCAGTTCCAGCAGGCCGATTTCGTCGACCGTGTCGCGGCGGCACTGCACGAGGCCGACCTGCCCGGTGGCTTGCTCGAGCTCGAGCTCACCGAGTCGATCCTGGTGCGCGACGCCAGCGAGGCGCTGCAGCGGCTGCACGCGCTGTCGCAACTGGGGGTCAAGCTGGCGATCGACGACTTCGGCACTGGCTATTCGAGCCTGGCCTACCTGAAACGCTTTCCGATCCAGAAGCTCAAGATCGACCGCAGCTTCATCCGCGGCACGCCCGCGGACGAGAGCGATGCGGCGATCGTGCGCGCAGTTGTTCAGCTGGCGCGGGCCCTCAATCTGAAGGTGAACGCCGAGGGCGTCGAGAGCGAGGCGCAGCGGCATTTCCTCAAAGAGCAGGGCTGCGACGAAATGCAGGGCTTCCTGTTCGCACCGGCGCTCGACCCGGTCAGCTTCGAGCAGCGGCTGCGCCAGCAGGCCGCAAACGGCCGCCACCTGCGCGTGGTGTCGCGCTGACGCATCGCCGGGCACGGGCCGCGGCCCTGCACTCAGCGGGTGTACTGCTTGACCCCGATGGCGGGGTTGCAAATTGTTTGTAAAGTCGGCCCACGCCCGTTCTGTCCGCGTGTCGCGCCGTCATGAACCCGATCGAGAACCTGATTGAACGCAAGTTTTCAAACCTGCAAACAGGCGCGGCCGTCGTGCTGCCGGGTGGACGGCGTGTAGGGGCGTCTGACGCGTCGGTGACGGTGAGGCTGCACGAGCTGACGCCGCTGGCGCACCTCGCAGCCGGTCAAGTCGGCAAGCTGGCGGGCGACTACGTCGAGGGACGTCTGGACATCGACGGCGGCATGCGCAACGTGATGGCTGTGGCTTCGCAGCTGGTTCCGGGTGATCCCACATCCGGCGGACGCATTCCGTGGTGGCGCAATCTGCTGCAGGCCGCCAAGTCAGTGGGGCACCATCGGCCCGACGCTGACGCACGGCAAGTGCAGTTCCATTACGACGTGTCGGACGACTTCTATGCACTGTGGCTCGACCAGCGGCGGGTCTACTCGTGCGCGTACTACCCTGACGCCAACATGCCGCTGGCGCAGGCCCAGGAATCCAAGCTCGACCATGTGTGCCGCAAGCTGATGCTGCGCGAGGGCGAGCGCTTTCTCGACATCGGGGCCGGCTGGGGCGGCCTGCTGCTGTGGGCCGCCGAGCACTACGGTGTGCACGCCACAGGCATCACGCTGTCGAAGAACCAGCACGCGCACGTGAACCAGCTGATCAGCGAACGCGGGCTGCAGGGCCGCGTGCAGATGCAGTTGCTTGACTACCGCGCGCTGCCGGAAGACCAGCCGTGGGACAAGATCGCGTCGATCGGCATGTTCGAGCACGTGGGGCGTGCGATGCTGCCGACCTACTTCGACAAGATCCGTCGCCTGCTCCGACCCGGCGGCCTGCTGATGAACCACGGCATCACCGCCGGCGGCACGCGCAACGCGCAGCTCGGCGCGGGCATCGGCGAATTCATCGAACGCTACATCTTTCCCGGCGGCGAACTGCTGCACGTGTCGCATGTGCTGCGCGAGATGGCCGAGGCGGGACTGGAGGCGCTCGACATCGAAAACCTGCGTCCGCACTACGCGCGCACCCTATGGGCATGGTCCGACGCGCTCGAGTCACGCTTGAGCAAGGCCGCCGAGTTGGCCGGAGATCGGGTCGTGCGTGCCTATCGGCTGTACCTGGCCGGCTCGGCGATGAGTTTTGAGCGCGGCTGGATCTCTCTGCATCAGATGCTTGCTGCCCGTCCGAGTGGCAACGTCGACGAAGGGCCGATGCGTGGCGCGCAGTCGGTGTTCCCGTTCCAGCGCGCCTACATGTACCGCACCGCTGAGCGCGAGCGATGATCTACAAGTTCAAGAGCAAGGCCGGCGGCGACGTGATCATGCTGCAGCCGCACGGCGACCAGCTGTTGCGCTTGATCGGGCGTGAGCCCTCGGCCAAGGGCATCATCGAAGTGGCCGACATGCCGGGCGCGGTCGAGGCTCTGCAGAAAGCCGCCGCGCAAAGCGACGCGCCGGCCGATGATGCAAGCGGCGAGCGCGGCGTGGGCCTCAAGCAGCGAGTGTGGCCGATGGTCGAGCTCCTCAAGCGCTCACTTGCTGCTTCTGAGCCGATCGTGTGGGGCGTATGAGGGGCATCAACATCGAGCGGGTGCAGCGATGAAGTTGTGGAGCGACAGTTTCGGCAACGGCGACGCAATCCCGACACGTTATGCCGCCGGCCGCCTGGATGCCGCGGGGGCAGTCGGCTTCTCGGACAACTTGAATCCGCACCTCGCGTGGAGCGAGCTTCCCGCAGGCACACGCTCGCTGGTGCTGATCTGCCATGACTTCGACGTGCCCAGCCGCGGCGATGACGTGAACAAGCCCGATCGCGAGGTGCCCGCCGACCTGCCGCGCGTGGACTTCTTTCACTGGGTGATGGTCGACATCGCGCCAGCCTTGAATGGGATCGCCGAAGCGCAGTTCAGTCGGGGTTTCACCGCGCATGGCAAGCCGGGACCCTCGGCCGGTCATGGCGCTCGCCACGGGTTGAACGACTACACCAACTGGTTCGCCGGAGATGCGCAGATGTCGGGCCAATACTTCGGCTACGACGGCCCCTTCCCGCCTTTCAATGATTCGCTGGTGCACCACTACGTATTCACGCTGTATGCGGTGTCGGTGGACCGGCTGCCGGTGGAAGGCGCGTTCACCGGCCCGCAGGTGCGTGAGGCACTCGCCGATCATGTGCTCGGCGAAGCCACGCTGTCGGGCACGTACACGCTGAACAAGCGGCTCGTGCGCGCCTGATCGGTTTCGGCGCGCTCCCGTTTGAACGAACCCACCCGCATCATCGCGATCCGGCACGGCCAGACGGCCTGGAACGCCGAGACGCGCATGCAGGGCCAGCTCGACACCGCGCTCGATGCGCGCGGCCGCTGGCAGGCTGAGCAACTCGCCGACGCGCTGCACGATGAACCGATCGATGCGATCGTCTCCAGTGACCTCGCGCGGGCGATGCACACCGCGTTGCCGCTGGCGCGCCGACGCGGCCTGCGCGTGCGTGCCGATGCGGCACTGCGCGAGCGGTCGTTCGGGGTGTTCCAGGGCTTCACCTACGCACAGATCGCGCGGCACTGGCCCGAAGAGGCCGCGCGTTGGCGCGCGCGCGATGCGCACTTCGGACCCGAGCGAGGTGAAACGCTGAACGACTTCTACCAGCGCGCAACCCGCGCGGCGCAGCGCCTTGCGCTGGAGTTCGCCGGGCATGCCGTCGTATGGGTGACGCACGGCGGTGTTCTCGATTGCCTGCACCGCGCCGCAATGCGCGTGGCGCTCGATGCGTCGCGCACCTGGACCCTCGACAACGCGTCGATCAATCGACTGCTGCACACCGACCAAGGCTTGATGCTGGTCGGCTGGGGTGACATCCGTCACTTGGACGCTGCAGCGATCACTGCACAAGCCAGCGAAACCTGAGCGCGACAAGCGGTCGCGCGTCCGCGACGGGCGGCGACGCGTTTCAGCGCGTTTTCGCGTGAACCCCGCGAACACGGTTGGTCAGTTGCCAACTTCTTCCGCTTTTCACACCCCTCACCCGCGGTTGTGACGGTTTGTTCGGGTGCGCGCTTTCTAAGCTGTTTTCACCTCGTGGGCAATCCGAGACCCACCAACAGCCGGAACACGCGCATGACAACGAAGCGACGACACCATGGCCAACGCCAATCCCTTGGCTTCACGCTGATCGAACTGTTGATCACGATCGTGATCGCCTCGATTCTCGCGACGGTGGCCATTCCGTCGTATCGCGAGTATGTGACCCGCGGAAAGATTCCTGAGGCCACCTCTCGACTGGCGACCAAGCAGGTGCAGATGGAGCAGTTCTTCCAGGACAACCGCACCTATGTGTCCGGCACCGGCTGCACCGCGGACAGCACCTCGAGCAAGTATTTCGACTTCAGCTGCAGCGGCGTGACCGCCACCGGCAAAGAGGCGATGACGGGCTTCTCCTACACGATCAACCAGACCGGCGCCAAGACCACTGCGTCCGTGCCGAGTGGGTGGACCGCACCGTCACCGAACACGTGCTGGTCCGTCAAGAAGGCCGGCACATGTTGAGCCGCACCGTCCAGCGAGGCTTCACGCTCGTGGAGCTGATGATCGGGATCGCCCTCTTGGCGATCGTGCTGGCCATTGGCGGGCCCAGCTTCGCAACCTGGATCCAGAACACGCAGATCCGCAACATGTCGGAGGCGTTGAAGGACGGTCTTCAGCTCGCGCGCGGCGAAGCGGTGCGACGCAACGCGCGTGTGCGCTTCCAACTCGTCAATGCGGTGACCAACAGCTGTGCGCTGTCGACTTCCGGCACCAACTGGGTCGTCAGCATGGACGACGCCGTGGGCGCTTGTGCGTCGACCAACATGGCTGATGCGGCGGCCCCGTCCGCCCCGCGGATCGTGCAGGTCCGCTCGGCCAGCGATGGCTCGGTCAACGCTGCCGTGGCGGCCGATCAGTCAAGCATCGAGTTCAACGGGCTCGGCCGAGTCGCCACGGCACCGGGAGCCAACATCGCGATCACTGTGACCAACCCGACCGGTGGCGCATGTGCGGCCAGCTCCGGGCCGATGCGTTGCCTTCGAATCGTCGTGACGCCCGGAGGGCAGATTCGCATGTGC
>DATKJN010000649.1:0-2032 GCA_035543655.1 Burkholderiaceae bacterium
CGCGCGTCGCCGCTCACCAGCGGCAGCAGGCGCTCGCGCACCGTGGCGTGGTAGTGGTCGAGCCACTCGCGCTCGTCGGCGCGCAGCAGCGCCGGCTCGATGCAACGCGTGTCGATCGGGCACAAGGTCAGGGTTTCGAACGCGAGCATCTCGCCGAACGCGCCGTGTTCAGGCGTGTCCACCGGCACGGTGAGGCCGAGGTTCTCGATGCGCACGCCCCACTTGCCGGGCCGGTACACGCCCGGCTCGATCGACGTGATCATGCCGGGTTGCATCGCCATGTGCGGCTCTGGCAGCGCCTGGCTGATGGTCTGCGGGCCCTCGTGCACGTTGAGGAAATAACCCACGCCATGGCCGGTGCCGTGGCCATAGTCGAGGCCGTGTTGCCACAGCGGCGCACGCGCGATCGCATCGATCATCGGCGACAGGATGCCGCGCGGGAAACGCGTGCGCGACAGGCTCATCGTCGCCTTCAACACCAGCGTGTAGTCGCGCTTGTGCGCCTCGCTGATGCGGCCGATCGGCCACACCCGCGTGATGTCGGTGGTGCCGCCGAGGTACTGCCCGCCGGAATCGATCAGCAGCAAGCCGTCGCCTTCGATCACCGCGTGGTGCGACTCGGTGGCGCGATAGTGCGGCAGCGCGCCGTTGGCATTGAACGCCGCGATGGTCGAGAAGCTGAGGCCGACGAACCCCGGCTGCTTGGCGCGCTCGGCGCTGAGGCGTTCGTCGATCGTGAGCTCGGTGATGTGCTCGCCGGCGGCCATCGCACCCTCGAACCAGGCATAAAACGCGCACATCGCCGCACCGTCGCGCGCCATCGCTTCGCGCACGAACTGCGCCTCGGGTTCGCTCTTGCGGCTCTTGAACAGCGTGCTGGGGTTGATGGCCTCGATCACGCGCACGCCATCGGGCACCCGTTGGCGAAAGCCCAGCGTGATGCGGCGCGGGTCGACCAGCAGCGTGCTGCCGGGCGACAGCTGGCGCAGGGCATCGGACGCGGCCGCATAGTCGGCCAGCGTGATGCCGTCGCGCGCCAGTTGCGCCGCGAGCGCCGCATCAATCTTGCCGGCGCCGACGTACAGCGTGGCGCTCTTCGCGTCGAGCAGCAGGTGCGCCAGGAACACCGGGTTGTATTCGACGTCGCCGCCGCGCAGGCTGGTGACCCAGGCCACGTCGTCGACGGTCGACACGAAGTGATGCGACGCGCCGTGGCGGGCCATGGCCTCGCGCACGCGAGCCAGGCGCTGCGCGCGCGGCTCGACCGATTGCGGCGCCTCGTGCGAGTACACCGGCCGCTCCGGCAGCGCCGGACGATCCGACCAGGCCTGCGTCAGCAGGTCGGCCTCGGTGCGCAGCGTGATGCCGGCCTTGTCGAGCGCGTTGCGCAGCATCTGCGCCGACGCGAGCGCCAGCACTTGGCCGTCGACCATCAAGGTCTGGCCGGGCTTGAGCGTGCGGGCGATCCAGTCGATGTGATGGGCGGCGGCGCCGGTGGGGATCTTCTCCAGCTCGACGCCGCTGCCGGCCAGCTCGTGTTCGGCCTGCACCCAATAGCGGCTGTCGGCAAACAGCGCGGCGCGGTCGAGCGTGATGACCAGTGTGCCCATCGAACCGGTAAAGCCGGACAGCCACTGCCGACCTTGCCAGCGCGCCGGCAGGTATTCGGACAGGTGCGGGTCCGATGAAGGCACCAGCAGCGCGTGCGCCTGTTGCTGCGCGAGCGCTTCGCGCACCCGTTCGATGCGTTGGCGCTGGGCGCTCAGCCGTGTGTCCATGAACGACTCCGTGCGGCCCGGCATCACCGGGCGGTTCGATCGACGGATTCTAGGTGGCCGGGCCTGCGCGGCTGAAACCGTTGCCTATGAACACACAGGGGATTCGACCGCGCAAGCTGCATCACGTCACGGTCTGGCGGCGGTTGAAACGCGGCTCGCGCCACTGGCCTTCGTGCAGCACCTGGCGGAGATGCTCCACCGCATCCCACACGTCGACGAAGCGCAGGTACAGCGGCGTGAAACCGAAGCGCAGG
>DATKJN010000650.1:0-9753 GCA_035543655.1 Burkholderiaceae bacterium
CACTACATCACCGACTCCGGCGCGCGCATCGTGATCACCACGGCCGACCTGGCGGGCATCGTGGCGCAGGCCGATGCCAACGTGCCGGCGGCGCAGCGCTTGCACGAGGTGCTGGTCACCCACTTCACCGATGCGATGCCGGCCGCGCTCGACCCCGACGAATCGCCGACGCCGGCGATGCTGCAATGGCTGCGCGCTGCACCCGAGCTGCCGCCGAGCGCCACGTCGTGGCGCAGCGCGCTGTCGGCCGGCCTCACGCCGCGGCCCCACGAGAGCGGCCCCGACGACATGGCGGTGCTGCCGTACACCTCGGGCACCACTGGCTTGCCCAAGGGCTGCATCCACACGCACCGCACGGTGATGCACAACGTGGCCGGCGGCGGACAGTGGGGCCACTCGGGCCCGGAGACCGTCACGCTGGGTGTCGTGCCGATGTTCCACATCACCGGCTTCATCTACTACGCGCTCGGGCCGCTGGCCAGCGGCGCCACGGTGGTGTTGATGCCGCGTTGGGATCGCGAGCTGGCGGCGCGCCTGATCGCGCGCCACAGGGTGTCGCACTGGACCTGCATCCCGACGATGATCATCGACCTGTTCGCCAGTCCGAACGTCGCAAGCTTCGACCTGACGAGCCTGCGCTACCTGTCGGGCGGCGGCGCTGCGATGCCGCATGCCGTGGCCGAGCGCCTGAAGCGGGACTTCCACATCACGTTCGCCGAGGGCTATGGCCTCACAGAAACCGCTGCGCCCACGCACTCCAACCTGCCGGAGCGCGCCAAGTTGCAATGCCTGGGCATTCCGATCTTCGGTGTCGACTCGCGCGTGATCGACCCCGACACGCTGCAGGAGATGCCGGTCGGCGAGACCGGCGAGATCGTGAGCCACGGGCCGATGGTCTTCAAGGGCTACTGGGGTCACCCCGAGGCGACGAAGGCGGCGTTCATCGAGATCGACGGCAAATCGTTCTTCCGCACCGGCGACCTCGGCCGCATGGACGAAGAGGGCTACTTCTTCATCACCGACCGCCTGAAGCGAATGATCAACGCCAGCGGCTTCAAGGTCTGGCCGGCCGAGGTCGAGGCGCTGCTGTACCGTCACCCCGCCGTGCAGGAGGCCTGCATCATCGCCGCGCGCGATGCCTATCGCGGCGAGACGGTGAAGGCCGTGGTGGTGTTGCGGCCCGATGCCAAGGGCAAGACCGGGGCCGACGACATCGTCAACTGGTCGCGCGAGCACATGGCGGCGTACAAGGTGCCCAAGGTCGTGCAGTTCGTCGACGCGTTGCCGAAGTCCGGCTCCGGCAAGGTGATGTGGCGCCTCCTGCAGGAACAGGAACACGCCACGCCGAAGGCGACCGCCTGATCCCGCGCTAGAAGCTCGATCCCGGCTGCTTCAGGAACTCGATCTCATCGGCCGTGCTGGCGCGGCCGAGCGCCGCATTGCGGTGCGGAAAGCGCCCGAAGCGCGCAATGATCTCGTGGTGGCGCTGCGCCCAGACGAGCAACTGGCCGACTTCGGGCGCGTCGCGCTCGAGTTGTGCGAACAGCCGCAGCGCATCGTCCTGCGCGCCGATGTCCTCGGCATGCTCGAACGGCAGGTAGACGAACTGGCGCTGCACGCCTGGCAGCGTGCGGTCGACGCCGGTGTCCACCAGCGCGCGCGCCGCCGCCAGCGCCCGGGCATCGCCGGCGAAGGCCTGTGCGCTGCCGCGATACACGTTGCGCGTGAATTGATCGAGCACCAGGATCTGCGCCACCGCGCCCTCCAGCTGGGTCGCCCACACCTGAAGGTCGCCCGCGATCGCACGGGGGATCAGCATGCCGAATCGATCGCGAATCTGCTCGTCGAAGGCGTCGCTCTTCTCGAACCACTGCCGGCGCGGGGTGTCACGCCCGCGGTCGCCGTGTCGGCCGAACCAGAAATCCATCACGGCCAGGGCATCGCGTTCCATCAGTGGGCCCCCAGCAGGTCTCGTGTCTCGGGATGGCGGCGCATGTAGCTCGACACATAGCTGCAGGCGGGGCGCACCTTGATGCCGTGCGCGCGCGCGTGGTCGAGCGCCGCTTTCACCACCCGCGCCGCGTGGCCGCGGCCCTGCAGGCTCGATGGCACTTCGGTGTGGGTGAGCCACATCACGCCGTCGATCAGACGGTACTGGGCGATGCACAGCTGGCCCTGCACGCGCATCTCGAAGCGCGAGGCGGCCGCGTTGTGCACGGTGTCCGCGTTCATGCCTTCAACTGTTGCCATAAGAAGCTGAACTCCAGCGCCAGCATGTCGGCGCGTTGCGCGTTGTCGGCGGCGCCGCCGTGGCCGCCCTCGATGTTCTCGTAGTACAGCACGTCGTGTCCCTGCTCGAGCAGGCGTGCCGCCATCTTGCGCGCGTGGCCGGGATGCACACGATCGTCGCGCGTGCTGGTGGTGAGCAGGATGTGCGGCAGCTGCTGTCCGGCGCGCACGTTCTGGTACGGGCTGTAGGGTGCGATCCAGGCCCACTGTTCGGGGTCGTCGGGGTCGCCGTACTCGGCCATCCACGATGCACCGGCCAGCAAGCGGTGGTAGCGCCGCATGTCCAACAGCGGCACCTGGCACACCACCGCGTTGAACAGGTCGGGGCGTTGCAACATCACGGCGCCGACCAGCAGCCCGCCGTTGCTGCCGCCCTGCATGGCCAGCTGGCTCGGGCGCGTGATGCCGCGTGCAACCAGGTCCTCGGCCACCGCGATGAAATCGTCGTAGCTGCGCTGCTTGAGCGAGCCCACGGCCGCCTGGTGCCAGGCCGGTCCGTACTCGCCGCCACCGCGGATGTTGGCCACCACCAGCACGCCGCCGCGTTCGTACCACGCCGCGCCGAACGTGCCCGAGTACCAAGGCTGTTGCGACACCTCGAACCCGCCGTAGCCGTAGAGCAGCGTCGGATTGGCGCCATCGGCCTTGGCGCCCGCGGGCCAGACCACGAAGTACGGCACCCGCGTGCCGTCTTTCGAGTTGGCGAAGTTCTGCTCGACGCGCATGCCGACGGGGTCGAAGAAGCGCGGGCGTGCCTTGATCGTTTGCTGCGCGTCGCTGCCGGTGGCGGCAAGCACCAGCGAGTCGGGTGTGAGGAAGTCGCTGTAGCTGAGCCAGTACGCTTCGGCCAGTGGGTCGGCATCGATCATCGGATCGTGCAAAGCGGCCACTCCGATCGTGCCGGGGAACGGTGCGCGAATGTCGCGCCGCTGCCAGTGGCCATCTTCGACGCGCCACTCCTCGAGGCGGCTCGCGACGTCTTGCAGAATGTCGAGCACGACGTGCGTGCGCGTGGTGGTGTAACCCGCCAGCGAGCGCGTCGGTGTGGGAATGAACAGTGGCGTGAGCTCTCTCGCGCCGGATTCGTAAGCCGCAGCTTCAGCGACCAGCAGCGAGCCGCGTGCATGGGTGGTGCCAGCCACGGTCCAGTCGCTGCGCAACTCGATCAGCACGTGATCACGCCAGAAGCTCAGGCGCGCGTCGTCGGGCTTGTCGATCGCGACCAACCCTGCGCCCAGCCAGCGCCAGGTGCGCGAGTTGTAGAAGTCGAGCGAACGGCCGACGAGGGTGCGCTCGTAGCCCGGCGTGCGATCGATGTGGAACCACGCCGACACGTCTTGCGCCTCGCCTTCGAACACCGTGGTGGCGTGCGCCAGCGGCTCGCCGCGGCGCCAGCGCTTGACCACGCGCGGATAGCCGGAATCTGTGAGCGAGCCGGGCCCGAAATCGGTGCCCACCAGCACGGTGTCGCCATCGAGCCAGCCGACCTCGCACTTGGCCTCGGGCAACACGAACCCGTCGGTGACGAACTTGCGTGTGGGGATGTGGAACTCGCGCGCCACCACGGCGTCGGCGCCGCCGCGCGACAACTTGACCAGCGCGCGCTCATCCTGCGGGCGCAGCACCACGGCACCCCCCCAGACCCAGTTCTTGTGCTCGGCGCGGCCGAGCGCATCGACGTCGAGCAGCGTGTCCCAGCGCGGCTCGGCCTTGCGGAACTCGTCCAGCGTCGTGCGCCGCCATACGCCGCGCGGGTTGTCGGCGTCCTGCCACAGGTTGTAGAGCCAGTCGCCACGCCGTGTCACGGCGGGTATGCGGTCGCGCGAGTCGAGAACGGCGCGGATGCGCTCGCGCAGAGCGAAAAAATCCGGGTGCGCTTCGAGCACCCGCCGGGCCTGTGCGTTGCGCTTGCGCACCCAAGCCAGCGCAGCCTCGCCTTGCACCTCTTCGAGCCACAAGTGGGGATCGGGAAATTCGCCATCGGCGTTCATGAGGTGCAGGGTAACAAACGTGCCGTTTCCTGACGCTGCGCAAGGAGTTGCATAGCCGATCTGGAGTTCGGCGCTGGCGCCCCCATTTCGAGCGGGGATACTGCAGACGTCATGGGGTGAGCGCGGTGGCATGATCGTGTCGCCCCTTTCGCTTCGACCTTGTTCATGGATGCACCGCTCAATCCACTGCTGACCGTTTGGGATGCACCGTTCGGCCTTCCGCCCTTCGAGTCGGTGCGACCCGAACATTTCAAGCCGGCGTTCGAGAGCGGCATGCGCGAACACCGCGAGGAGTTGCAGCACATCGGCGCGCAGAGCGAGCCGCCGACCTTCGACAACACGATGGCACGCTTCGACGCCTCGGGCCGCCTGCTGTCGCGCGTGGAAGCGTTGTTCCACAACCTGGCGGCGTCGGCGACCAGCGATGCATTGCAGGCGGTGCAGCGTGAGATGGCGGCGCCGCTGGCCGCGCACTGGAGCGCGGTCTACATGGACGCGGCGCTGTTCGCACGCATCGACGCGCTGCATGCGCAGTGCGAGCAATTGAACCTGAGCGCCGAACAGCGTCGGCTGCTCGAGCGCGTGCATCTCGACTTCGTGCGCTCGGGCGCGCGGCTGGCCGGAGCGTCACGAGCCCGCTATGCGCAGTTGATGCAGCGGCTGGCCGAGCGGACCACCACGTTCGCGCAGAACGTGCTGCACGACGAAGCGTCGTATTTCCTCAGGCTGCAAGGCGAGGCCGATCTCGAAGGCCTGCCCGACTTTCTGCGCGCCGCCGCGCAGCAGGCGGCGAGCGAACGCGGCGTCAGCGGCCACGTGATCACGCTGGCGCGTTCGTTGATCGTGCCGTTCCTCACCTTCTCGCGCCGGCGCGACCTGCGCGAGCAGGCGTGGCGGGCCTGGGTCTCTCGCGGCGAGCACGCCGGCGCGCACGACAACCGGCCGATCGCACGCGAGATCCTGGCGTTGCGCCACGAGCAGGCGGCGCTGCATGGCCATGCCAGCTATGCCGACTACGCGCTGGCCGACACCATGGCGCGCGAACAGCCGCGCGTTTGGGCGTTGCTCGACGATGTGTGGTCCAAGGCGGTGCCGGCGCTGGAGCGCGAACGCGCCCTGCTGGAGGCCGGGCGCGATGCGCAAGGCGTGCGCGATCCGATCGAGCCATGGGATTGGCGCTTCTGGGCCGAGCAGGTGCGGCGCCAGCACTACGCGCTCGACGAGGCGCAGCTGAAGTCGTACTTCCCGCTGCCGAGCATGGTGCAGGCCGCATTCGACTGCGCCGAGCGGCTGTTCGGGCTGCGCTTCACACCGCGCACCGACATCACCACCTACCACGCCGACGTGCGGGCCTACGAGGTGAGCGAAGCCAGCGGACGGGTGGTCGGCCTGTTCCTGCAGGACAACTTCGCGCGCGCCGGCAAACGCAGCGGTGCGTGGATGAGCGCGCTGCACTGGCAGCACCGCAACGGCTTCGAATCGCGTCCGGTGGTGCTCAACAACAACAACTTCGCCCGCGGCCAGGCCGATGGGCCCACGCTGTTGTCGCTCGACGACGTGCGCACGCTGTTTCACGAGTTCGGCCATGGCCTGCATGGCCTGTTGTCCAACGTCGGCTACGAGCGGCTTTCGGGCACGCAGGTGCTGCGCGACTTCGTCGAGCTGCCATCGCAACTGTTCGAGCACTGGATCGACGAGCCCGACGTGCTGAAGCGCCACGCCTGTCACTGGAAGACCGGCGAGGCGATCCCCGACTTGCTGATCGAGCGGGTGCGCGCTGCGCGCCGCTTCGGCCAGGCCTACGAGTCGGTGCGCTACACGATCAGCGCCATCGTCGACATGGCCGCCCATGCATCGCTGCAGCCGATCGACGACATCGTCGCCTTCGAACAGCGCGTGCTGTCCGAGCGCAATGCGCCTGCGGTGGCCGGCCTGAACCACCGGCTGCCGCATTTCCAGCACCTGTTCTCCGGCTCCAGTTACGCGGCGGGCTACTACGTGTACATGTGGGCCGAGGTGCTCGACGCCGATGCCTACGACGCCTTCGTCGAGGCGGGCGATCCGTTCGACGCCGCGGTGGCCGAGCGTGTGCGCCGCTGGATCTACTCCAGCGGCAACAGCGTGGAGCCGGGCGCGGCGTACGAGGCATTCCGCGGGCGCGCCGCCCGCATCGAGCCGATGCTGCGCGAGCGTGGGTTGATCGAGGCCTGAGTCGGACGCAGCCCGGCACCTGCGTGCCGGGTTGCGCCTGCAAGCGGCGGCGCGGGCCGCAGGCCTAGGCCCGCTTGCCGAACAGCGTGTCGAGCGCGCCCAGGAACACGCGAAAGTCCAACGGCTTGGTCCAGTAGTCGGCAAAGCCGGCGCCGAGCGCGAGCTGGATGTCCTCGGGCATTGCATTGGCCGACAGCGCGATGCACGGAATCGCGGCCGTGCTCGGGTCGGCGCGCAGGCGGCGCAGCACCTCGAGGCCATCGATGTCGGGCAGTTGCATGTCCACCAGAATCAAGTCGGGCTGGTGGTGGCGTGCGCTGTGGATGCCGCTGGCACCGTCATCGGCTTCGTCGAGCGTGAGCTGGCCGCGCTGTGCAACCAGTTCGCGCACGATCAGCGCGTTGACCGGGTTGTCTTCGATGTAGAGCAGCCGCCCGGTGCGGCCTGCGGGCGCCGCTGCCGGCTGCGCGGCACCGGCCGCGCTCGACGCCGCGGGCAGGGGCAGGGTGGCTGCCGACGCGCACGGCAGGCGCACCTCGAACACGCTGCCGACGCCCGGCGTGCTCTGCACGTGCACCGTGCCGCCCATGCGCTCGACGTTGGCCTTGACGATCGCCAGACCGATGCCGGTGCCTTCGATGCCCTTGCGCTCCAGGCCGAGTCGGTTGAACGGCTCGAAGACGTGCTGCAGCTGCTCGCTGCCCATGCCGCGCCCGGTGTCGCGCACTTGCAGCACGGCCTGCTCGCCGAGCGTGTGCGAATCCACCCGAACCCGGCCGCCGGGGCGGTTGTACTTGATCGCGTTGGTCAGCAGGTTGAGCAGCACCTGGCGCAGGCGCGTGGCGTCGGCCAGCACCGCGTGGCGCAGGTCGCCGCGCTCGAGGCGCACGCCGTGCGTGGCGGCCAGCGCCGACACCATCGGCACCGCGGCGTCGTGCAGCGGGCCGAGCTCGACCACCTGCGGATCGAGGCGGATCTCGCCGGTGTCCAGGCTCGACAGATCGAGCGCGTCGTTGACCAGCGCCAGCAGATGTTCGCCCGCGGCCTGCACGTGTTGCAGCTGCTCGCGCGCTTCGCCGCGTGCCGGCATCGACTTGTCGGTCAGCAGCAGCTGGGCGAAGCCGAGCACCGCATTGAGCGGCGTGCGCAGTTCGTGGCTCATGCGCGCGAGAAACTGCGATTTCGCGCGGCTCTCGCGCTGCGCGAGCAGGCGCTCCTGGTGCGCTTGCTCGGCCTCGCGCGCCTGCGTGATGTCCCAGTTGACGCCGATGCGGCGCAGCTCGACGCCGTGCTCGTCGAGGATCGGCAGCGAGCGCGACGCGATCCAATGCCATTTGCCATCCGGCCAGCGCACGCGGAACTGCGTGCTGCTCGGTCGCCGCTCGCGCACCGACTCGTCGTATTCGCGCACCATCGCGTCGAGGTCGTCGGGGTGCACCAAGGCCCGCCGCTCGGGCAGCGAGGGACCTTCGATGCCGCGCGGCTCGAGGCCGCGCAGGCGCCACATCTGCTCGTCCCAGGTGCTCAGACCGTTGCGGTTGTCGTACTCCCAGGTCCCCAGGCCGACTGCGCGTGCTGCCAGTGCGGCGCGCTCGTGGGCGTCGCGCAGTGCGCGGCCGGCGGCGCGCTGCTCGGTCACGTCGATCAGGCTGCCCAGCATGCTGGTGCCATCGGCGCCTTTCTGGATGCGCACCCGCACCGACACGTCGCGCCGCGCGCCGTCGCGTCGCACGATCTGCATCTCGCCTTGCTGCACGCGGTCCTGCACCTCGGCGGTGATGCGCCGCGCGCGCTCTCCCATCATCGCGCGGTGTTCGGGCGGGATGTAGTCGTGCAGATAGGTCGGCAGATCGGGCGCGGACTCGCGCGGATCGAGACCGTGCAGCGTGTACATCTGCGCGTTCCAGACCGCCTCGCCGGTGTCGAGGTTGTACGACCAGATCGCCACGCCGGCCACCGAGGCAGCCAGCTCCAGGCGGCGCGTCAGGTCCTGCAGGCGGCGCTGTTCGCGCAGCCGCTCGGTCACGTCCAGCGCCACGCCGGTGAAGCCGATCGCCTGCCCGTTGGCATCGCGTTGGGTGACGCGGCGCGTGAGGATGTCGAGCCAATGGCCGTCGGCGTGTCGGTAGCGCGCCTCCATGTCGGTGGGCGTGCTGCTCTGCGTGGCACGCTGCATCGCCGCCTGCACGGCCGGCAGGTCGTCGGGATGGATCATCGCGCGCACCTCGGCCAGCGTGAGGCCGTCGGGGCGCGGCGCCAAGCCGAGGATGCGCCAGCCCTGGTCGTCGTAGTACAGGCGGTTGTTGGCCAGGTCATGGCGCCAGATCGCGATGCCACCCAGTTGCAGCGCCAGTTCGAGCTGGGCATGGGTCTCGTCGATGGTCTCGGCCAGGCGCCAGACATCGGTGTCGTCCATGATCACGCCCACCGCGCGCTCGGGCGCCCCGTCGCTGCCGTTCTTCACGGTCCACTGCGAGTGCAATCGGCGCAGCACACCGTCGGCGCCGAGCACGCGAAAGTGCAGCGAGTAGTTGCCAGCCTTGCGCGTCGACTCGAGGAACTGCGTGCCCATGTTCTCGCGGTCGTCGGGCACCACGTAGTTCGTGGCGCGCGCGAAATCGGGCGCCGGCTCGTCGGCCGAGATGCCCCAGAAGCGATGCATGTGCCGGTCCCAGCGGCCCTGCAGCGTGCGCACGTCGCGCTCCCACACGCCGAGGCGGCCGAACTGCTGCGCCATGTTGAGCATCTCGTCCAGCCGTTCGGCACGCTGCTCCTGCGTGGCATCCACCACCGTGAGCCAGACGGCGTCGCCGTGGGGCCTGGCCGACACGCGCACCGGCCAGGCCGCGTCGCCGGCACTGCGCAACTGCAGCGCGAGACCATCGATCGGCGTGCCGCGCTCGAACGCCTGTTGCAGCGTCTGAAGGGCCGCCTCTTGCGCGCCCGGCGCGTGGCACAGCGTGATGAGCGGTGCGCCGATCACCCGGCTGTGTTCGACCCCGCACATGTTCAGCAAGACGGGGTTTGCGCCACGCACCACGCCGTCGCGGTCGACCGCGAGCATCGGCACGGTCACGGCCTCCGGGACGGTGAAATCGGGGCTCTGAGGCGGCATCCGCGGCGCCTGTGCAGGAGAAATGGGCGTGGCAGTCTAGCAAGGCGCGTGTCGCGACCCGCGTGGGCAGTGCCCCACCCGGGCAGGCGCCATGACAAACCGCGCACAATGTGTGCACCTCCACTTGCAGACGTTGCGCGATGCCAT
>DATKJN010000651.1:0-6214 GCA_035543655.1 Burkholderiaceae bacterium
CCGCACGGCCTGCTCGGACTGGCACGCCATGCGATCGGCGTGGACATCGAGCAAGCGCGACCCATGCCCGACATGCATGCGTTGGCCCGCGCGAACTTCGCGTCGGTCGAGGTTCGCACACTGTTGGCGCTGCCGGCCGACTTGCAGCAAGACGGCTTCTTCGCCTGTTGGACGCGAAAATAAGCGGTCGTCAAGGCGTTGGGCGGCGGCCTGTCGATTCCGCTGGCCGACTTCGATGTCTCGGTCGACCCGCGCGATGCGGCCCGGCTGCACGCCCTGCCCGGCCACGCGCCGACGTCGGCCTGGACGGTATGGGGTGAACGCGCGCGGCCTGGCGTGTGGACCGCGGTGGCCGTCGCGGTCGGGCAGGCAGAAATTCACGCTTTCGCGCTTTGCTGACAGCGTTGGCGACGATCGCCCGCACACCACGCAATCAAGGGACCGGCGAAGCGGACGCAGGCCCGTACCATCGCTCGTTCACGAGCCAGCACAGGCGCCGATGGACTCTGTTGACGGCTGTGGCGGCGAAACCCGCGAACCCGGGTGCTAACCCCATTGGAGATGGAGCGTGCATCGCTTCCATTCAATGAAGGGCTCGCACGAGCGATGGCATTGCCTGATGGCAGACATGACAACGGTAAATGGGCAATCGGCGCAGTCGGCAGCAGTCACGGCGGCCGCACCGATCAAGGCAAGCCCGTGGCTGCTGCGCTTCGCACCGCGTCCCGCCGCTCGCCTGCGGCTGTTCTGCTTTTCCTACGCCGGCGCCGGCGGCGCGATGTACCGCACATGGCTCGACGCCTTGCCGCCGTCGATCGAACTGTGTGCCGTGCAGCTTCCCGGCCGCGAGAACCGCTTTCGCGAACCGGCATTCACCTCGATGCAGCGGCTGGTCGAGGCCATGGTGCCGGCGCTTTCACCGGCGCTTGACCTGCCGTTCGCGTTCTTCGGCCACAGCATGGGTGCCCTGGTGGCCTTCGAGCTGGCCCGCGCCCTGCATGCCCTGCCGCACGTGGCACCGCTGACGCACCTGCTGGTGTCAGGTCGCAAAGCGCCGCATCTGCCGGAAGAAGATGCACCGATGCGCGGCCTGGCGGACGACGCGTTCATTGCCGAGATCGGGCGCCGCTACGGCGGCATTCCCGACGAGGTGCTGCGCGAACGCGATCTGCTCGATCTTCTTCTGCCGGGCTTGCGCGCCGACATGACCGCCATCGAGACCCACACCCATCTGGCGGGGCCGCAGTTGCGCTGCCCCATCGATGCGTACGGCGGCGATGCCGATCCGCGCGCGACGGCCGGCCAACTGGCCGCATGGCGCGACCACACACTGGCCGGCGCCCGCGTGCGCACCTTTCCCGGCGGACACTTCTATCTCAACGATGCCGCCGTGCGCGCAAGCCTGATCCGCGCATTGCTCAGCGACCTTCACGACGGCCCGGCCTCATGAGCTCGGATCCGGTGGCCATCGTCGGCATCGGCTGCCGGTTTCCGGGTGGCGTGGTCGATGCGCAGACGTTCTGGCAGCTGTTGATCGATGGCCGCGACGCGGTCGGTGAGATCCCCGCCGACCGCATCGACATTGCGCGGTTTTTCGACGAGCGGCCCGCGACGCCCGGGTACATGATGTCTCGGCGGGGCGGTTTCCTCGATGGCATCGACACGTTCGATGCGGCGTTCTTCGGCATCTCGCCGCGTGAGGCCGAGCGTTTGGATCCGCAGCAGCGCCTGCTGCTCGAGACGGCGTGGGAGGCCCTCGAAGACGCCGGGGTCGACACCGACGGCCTGGTCGGCAGTGCGACCGGGGTCTTCGTGGGGCAATGGATCAGCGATTTCGAGTCGCGATTGTTCAACGATCCCCGCCAGATCGATTTCATGATGACCACTGGCAGCGGTCGTTATGCAGCGTCCGGCCGGCTGTCCTATGCACTCGAGTTGCGCGGGCCGAGCCTGACGATCGACACCGCATGCTCGTCGTCGCTGGTCGCGGTTCACCTGGCCGTGCGCGCGCTGCGCAGCGGCGAATGCTCGCTGGCTCTGGCGGGCGGGGTCAACGTGATCCTGCAGCCGCACATCTCGGTGGCGTACTCGCAAAGCCGGATGATGGCTCCCGATGGCCGCTGCAAGTTCGGTGATGCCCGCGCCGACGGATACGTGCGCAGCGAAGGCGCCGGCATCGTGGCGCTCAAGCGCCTGCGCGACGCAATCGCCGACGGCGACCGGATCTACGCGCTGGTGCGCGGCAGTGCCGTCAACAACGACGGTCGCGGCAGCGGCTCGATGGGCACGCCCAGCGTCGACGGGCAGGAAGCCCTGCTGCGCAGCGCGTACGCGGATGCAGCCATCGATCCGGGCGAGGTCGGCTATTTCGAAGCCCATGGAACCGGCACGCGCGCTGGCGATCCTGTCGAACTGGCAGCGCTGGGACGCGTGCTCGGACCAAGTAGCCGCCGCGCGCCGCCCTGCTGGGTCGGCTCGATCAAGACGAACGTCGGTCACACCGAGGGCGCAGCCGGCGTGGCGGGCCTGATCAAGGCAGCGCTCGTGGTTCATCACGCACAGGTGCCTGCCAGCCTGCACCTGACGCAACCCAATCCCGATGTGCCCTGGGCCGACTTGCCGCTGCGCGTTCCGACGTCGTTGTGCGACCTGTCGCCGGGCGACCGCCCGCGCAGGGCCGGAGTCAGTTCGTTCGGCATTTCCGGCACCAACGCGCACGTGGTGCTCGAAGCCGCACCGTCCGCCGCCGCAGCTGTCTGCGCCGCCGAGAAACCCATCGTGCTGCCGTTGTCGGCGCGCAGTCCCGAGGCGCTGCGCGCACTGGCAGGCCGCCATGCGCAGTGGCTGGCACAGCGACCCGCCACGCCGCTCGCCGCGTGGTGCCATGCCGCCGCGACACGCCGCACCGCGCTCGAATGCCGCGCCTCGTTCGCCGCCGACAGCCGCGAAGCCTTGGTGCAGGCGTTGCACCAACATGCCGCCGGAGAGGACGCCGGCGAAGGGCGCGCGATCGCCGATGCCGGGGCGAAGCCCCGCGTCGTGTTCGTGTGTCCCGGACAGGGCGCACAGTGGCCGGGCATGGTGCAAGAGCTGTTACGCCACGATGCCGACTTCGATGCGTGGGTCCGCCGGTGCGATGAAGCGGCCCGGCCGTGGCTCGATGTCTCCATACGCGACCTGCTGCTCGCCGATCCCGCGGAGGTGGCACCACAGCTCGAGCGAATCGATGTCGTGCAACCGGTCCTCGTGGCACTGAGCATCGCCTACGCGGAGTGGCTGCGCGCCAGAGGCATCGTGCCCGATGCCGTCGTGGGCCACAGCATGGGCGAGGTGGCCGCCGCCCACGTGGCCGGTGCGCTCGATCTCGCCGATGCGATGCGCATTGTCTGCCGACGCAGTGCGCTGATGCGCTCGACCAGTGGCCGCGGCGCGATGGCGCTGGTCGATCTGCCGATGGCCGAGACGCAGGCGCGCGTGGCCAGCCAGGGCGATCGTGTCGCGGTGGCCGTGAACAACAGCCCGCGCTCGTGCGTGATTTCCGGCGAGCCGCATGCGGTGCGCGAGATCATGCAAGCGCTCGAAGCCGAGCAGATCTTCTGTCGGCTCGTCAACGTGGATGTCGCGTCGCACAGCCCGCAGATGGATGCGCCGTCCGCCGCGCTTGCGGCCGAACTGGCAGCGCTGAAGCCGCTGCACTTGCGCACACCGATGGTCAGCACCACCCTCGGCCGTGCCTGCGCGGGCCATGAACTCGACGCCAGCTACTGGGCGCGCAACATGCGCCACCCGGTGCGCTTCGCCGAGGCCGTGCAGCACTTGATCGGCGAGTCGGTCGGGCGCGACACGGTCTTCATCGAACTCGGCCCGCATCCGGTGCTGCTGCCAGCCGTGCAGCAAACTGCGCACGGCCTGGCGTCACGCAGCGGCGTCGCACCGCTCGTTCACGCCGTCGCCTGCGGACGCCGCGACGAGCCCGCGGTGACCGCCCTGCTCGGCGCCGTCGGTGCCCTGTGGACGCTGGGCGCCAAGCCCCATTGGGCGAAGGTTCTCGGGTCCACGCAGCCGTCGGTGTTCGTCGACCTGCCCAAGTACCCATGGCAACGCGACCGCCACTGGCTGCCGGCTGCCGAACTGCCACCGCATGGGCACGCCACGCAGCCTTCTGCAATCCGCCCCAGCGACGAAACGCTCGGCTGGCTGCAAACGCCGGCGTGGGCGATCCAGCCGGCCTCGCAAGCCCGCACGGCGCCGACATCGTGCCTCGTGACTGGAGACGACGCGCCCGCCACTGCCGCGCTCGCGGACGCCCTGCGAGCTCAAGGGTGGGCCTCGGATTGCGCAGTGCTTGACGGACTGGCGACGGCGCTGATGCAGGGGCCGCCGCCGCAAAACGTGGTGGTGCTGGTGTCCAGCTCTGCTTCGGCCGCACAGCAACCGCTGCGGGCGCTGCAGGCCGTGCTGGCCGCGCGGGCGGCCTCACGGCTGTGGTTCGTCACGCGGGGCGCACAGGCGCTCGACGGGAATGAAGCGCCGGCCATCCACGCCGCCGCGGCCTGGGGCAGCGCGCGCGTGATCGCCGAAGAGCATCCCGAACTCTGGGGCGGTTTGATCGATCTCGACCTCGCCCGACCGCTAGCCCAGACCGCGCACGCCCTGCACGGCGAACTGCTGCGCACCGACGGCGAGGATCAAGTCGGATGGCGCGGGCAGCAGCGGCACGTGCTGCGCTGGGTCGCAGCCGAGCAGGCACGCGCGCCGATCACCGCGCCTTGGCGTGCCGACAGCACCGTGCTGGTCACCGGCGGGCTCGGTGGTGTGGGTCTGCATCTGGCGCGTGCCCTCGTCGCTGCCGGCGCGCGCAGGCTCGCGCTGCTGGGTCGGCGCGCACTGCCGCCGCGCGATGGCTGGCGTGACGTGCCGCCCGCGAGTGCCGATGGCCAACGCATCGCCGCGGTGCTCGAGCTCGAAGCCGCCGGTGCGGCCGTGCACACATCGGCGGTCGACGTGCGCGATGAGCAGGCGCTCGGCGCATTCCTCGACGGCTGGCGCCGCGAGGCTTGGCCACCGATCCGCGCCGTGGTCCATGCCGCCGGCACGATGCACAACGCGCTCGCCGCCGAGATGGATGGGGACACGTTCGCGGCCGTCCAGCAACCCAAGCTGGACGCGGCCCTGCACCTGGATCGGTTGTTGCCCGACCTCGATTTGCTCGTGCTGGTGTCATCCACCGGTTCCTGGCTGGTGCAGCCAGGCCAGGCCAACTACGCCGCCGCCAACGCCGGCCTCGACGCCTTGGCCCAGGCGCGCCGCGCGCGTGGCCAGCCCGCCCTGTCGATCGGTTGGGGGGTCTGGCGCGACACCGGCCTCGTGAACGACGCGGCCGGCGCGGCCAACGTCGCCGAGATGGCACGCCAGGGCATCGCGTCATTCACTCCGGAGCAAGGGCGCGCCCTGTTCGATTGGCTTTGTGCGCAAGCTGCAGCCCACGGCTTGACGCAGGTGGCGGTGCTGCCCATCGATTGGCATGCGTTTGCCCGGGCGCGCGGCGCCCGCATGCCGGCGTGGCTGCGCGCACGCACCGCCTCAGCGCCCACACCGGCCGACGCCGGCGCATCGGTCCGCGAACGCTTGGCCGCTGCCACCGCGGATGAACGCCTTCGCTTGCTCGAGGCCACCGTGCGCGATGCAGTCGCCCAGGTGCTCAAGCTGAGCCCGGCGCGCATCGACGCTCGCAAGACGTTCGGCAGCATGGGCCTGAGCTCGCTGTTGGCCATGGAGCTGCGCAATCGCCTCGAGGCCGCGCTGCAGCGACCGCTGTCGGCAACGCTCGCCTGGAACCATCCCACCGTGGCGGCCCTTGCGGCCCACCTGGCGCAGGACACGGCTGCGCCGGCAGCCGTCGAGGCGCCGGCGGCGGTCGCGGTGCCTGTCGACCTGGCCGCCATGGCCCATCTCAGCGATGAAGAAGCGGCGGTTGCATTGCGCCTCCGCCGCACCGGAGGGCGTCGGTGAGTGGGCCTGCGGATCGCGTGCCGATCTCCGCACTGAAGCTCGCGTTGATGGCACGCGAAGCGCGTGCCCAGTCGCAGTCGCTGCTCAACGCCGACCCCATCGCCATCATCGGCATGGCCTGCCGCCTGCCAGGCGGCGCCGACTCGCCGGCCCAACTCTGGCAGTTGTTGTGCGATGGCGTCGACGCCGTCGGTGCCGTGCC
>DATKJN010000652.1:0-3166 GCA_035543655.1 Burkholderiaceae bacterium
GCGCAGGCGGCGCTCGACTACCAGGCCGCTTGCTTCGAGCGTGCCGGTGCCAGCGGCGCAACGCCGCAGCTGATGGGCCGGCTGCCACCGAGCGACGCGCTGCCGCGCGGCGGGCTGCTGGTGCAGGAGATCGTCGGCCGCAGCGTGCGCCTGCCGCAGGACCTGCCGGCGATCGCCATCGCACTGGCCGCCCTCCACGCGCTGCCACTGCCGGCGCCAGCTCACCGCGCGCCGCTGCGCCACGACGCCGATCCGCTGCAGGCGCTGCGCGACGAGATCGACGCGCAGGCAAACCATCTCGACAGCGCCGGGCTCGATGCGCCGTCGCGCGCGCGCATCGAGGCGCAGCGCGCGGCGCTGCAACGCTGCTGCGACGGCGCGGCGCGGCCGCTGCGGCGCCTGATCGCATTCGATGCGCACCCGGGCAACTTCGTCGTGCAGGACGACGGCCGAGCGGTGCTGGTCGATCTGGAGAAAGCGCGTTACAGCTTTTGCGCGCTCGACCTCGCGCATGCCACGCTGTACACCTCGACCACCTGGGACGTCGACGTGCACGCCGAACTCACGCTGGACCAGATCGCCGGCACCTACGACGCCTGGGCCAGCCACACCGAAGCGGCGGCGGTCGAGCGCACGTGGTGGCTGCCGTTGCGCGCCGCGATGTGGCTGTGGTCGGTGACCTGGTGCGCCAAGTGGCGCGCGCTGTCGGCGCGCAGCGCGCGCACCGACGCGCGCGGCGAGGACTGGTCGCAACACTTGAGCGATGCCGCACTGGTGGCGCACGTGCGCGACCGTGTCGACTGTTATCTGTCGGCTGCGGTGATCGAGCGCATCGCCGAGGAGTTCGCCGCGCTGCAGCGGCGCTGGCGCTGAGCGCTCAACGCGGTGCGGCCTCGAGCTTGCGGAACAGGTCGCCGAAGATCGCGTCGCGCGCCACCGCATAACCCTCGCGCATCAGTGGCCGCCCTGCCGCCGCGCGCCAGCGGCGATCGGGGCCGAGGGTCGGCGTGCGCAGCAGCTCGCTCGGCACCCAGTTGGGATCGATCAGCCAGGCCAGCGTGATCACATCCCAGATCACCCACGAGTGGGCGTGAAAGCTGTCGATGCCCGCCAGGTCCCACAGCGGGTTGTGAGTGAACAGGTGGTGCAGGTGGTCGCCGATCGCACCGCGCCCTTGCACATGGCGCTCCATCTCGGGCAGCGACAGGCGCAGTTGCGCGCCGACGTGAAAGCCGGGCAGGTAGACCAGCGGCACGCCGCTGTCGAGCAGCACGGTGGTCGCCACCAGGTCCTGCTCCAGATTGAACGAGTGGTTCACCTGCGGCGCGCTCGACGGGTAGCCGCTGGTCCACACCACGACGATGCGCTCGACGATGTCGGGTGCAAGCAGCAGCGCGCTGGCCACGTTGGTCACGCAGCCCATCGCCACCACGTAGAGCGGATCGTCGGCACGGCCGGCGCGTGCGGTGGCGATCAGGTGCTCGACCGCGTCGCTGCGCAACGGCTTCTGGTCGCTGCTCAGGTAGTCCGCGCTACCGCGCCATGCCAGTCCATCGGCGTTGCGGCCGAGGGCGCGGCACACGGCAACGATCTCCTGGTGGCTGCGCTCCATGCCGACGCCGGGCGGCTTGAACACCGGCCAATCCACGGTGGCGATGTCCCAGCCCTTGCGCTCGTAGAAATCGAGCCGCGCCGCACAGTGATGCACCAGCTCGGCTTCATCGGCCGACAGGTCGGCGCCGCCGCGCCGCAGCGCCCGCGCGCGCACCATCTCCTGGCGCCGGTATTCGAACGAGAACGGCGCGGCGTAGATCGCTTGCAGGTCGAGCTGCTGCGGCGACAGCAGTGCCCAGGCAAGCGCAAACGGATCGTCGATCTCGTTGGCCGCATCGGTGTCGATCACGATGCGCGGCACGCCGCGCGGCCGCGCCAGGCGCTCGCGATACCAGTCGTCGCCGTGGGCAGCGAACCCGCCGCTCATTGGATCTTTGCCGCCTCGGCTTCCATCTGCGTGACCAGCGTGTCGAGCTGGTCGATCACCGCCTGGATCGTCGCGCGCTGCGTCAGGTCGACGCCGGCCTTCTTCAGCTGCTCCATCGGGTGGTCGTTGCCGCCGCTCTTCAGCAGCGCGAGGTAGCGCTCGGTCGCGGCCTTGCGCGACTCGGGCGTGCCGCTGCTCATCGCACGGAACAGCTGCGCCGACGACGCGAAGCAGGTGGCGTACTGGTAGACGTAGTACGGCGTGTTGTAGAAGTGCGAGATGCGGGCCCAGGTGTACTCGTAGAACTCGTCGAGCGTGACCGCGTCGCCGTAGTAGGTGCGCGCGATGCCGCCGTAGATCTTGCGCAGCACGTCGGTGGTGATCGCCTCGCCGCGCTCGACGAGCTGGTGCGCCTGCAGCTCGAAGTCGGCGAACATCACCTGCGTGTAGTAGGTGTTGACGATCGCATCCGCCGCATGCTGCAGCAGCAGGAACCGTTCCTTCGGGTCGGCGGTGCGGCGCAGCAGCTCCTCGAGCAGAAAGCGCTCGTTGGTCGTCGACGCCACCTCGGCGACGAAGATCGTGTAGTCGGCGGTCACGAACGGCTGGTTCTCATACGACAGCACGGTGTGCATCGCGTGGCCGGCCTCGTGAGCCAGCGTGAACACCGAATCGAGCGTGTCGTTGTAGTTGAGCAGCAGGTACGGGCCCACGCCGTACACCCCAGCGCTGTAGGCGCCGCTGCGTTTGCCCGGGTTCTCGTACACGTCGATGCGGCCGCCGCTCACGAAGCGGCGGTAGCGCGTGCCGTAGTCGTCGCCGAGCGGGGCCACCGACGCCAGCGCCAGTTCGCGCGCGGTTTCGTAGGGATAGGTCTTGTCGCTCTTGAACAGCGGCAGCGAGCCGTCGTAGGGGTGGTAAGTCGGCAGCGCGAGCAGCTTCTTGCGCAGCCGCAGGTAACGCTGCAGTGGTGCGGTGCCCGCGCGCGTGGCCTCGACCAGCGTCTCGACCACCTTGCGCGGCACGGCGTTGCCGTCGAGCGCCGCATCGAGCGTGCTGGTGAAGTTGCGCGCCTGCGCGACGAACCAGTCGCGCTGCAGCACGCTGTTGTACAGCGCCGCATAGGTGTGGGCGGTGCTCGCGTAGGCGCCGACGTGGGCCTCGGCTGCCTTCGCGCGATCGGGC
>DATKJN010000653.1:0-2287 GCA_035543655.1 Burkholderiaceae bacterium
CTGCGCTTGCACCGGCACAGTGCAGGCCATGAGGCTCAGAGCCACGATAGAGACACGCAGGGCCATGTCTCGGGGGATTGCGCAGGTCATCGTGGTTCCCTTCGTCGATGCAACGTGGCACGTCCGCACGCCGCAGCGCGCCGGCTGCCGCTGGGCTCGATCATCGCCGCAACCGGGGCGACCCGGCATTGGACGAAGGTCCCACCTGATTGTCGGTGCCGACGGTGCCGAAGAAGGTGCGATGGACCGGGCCCGGAGGTTGCAGGGGCATCCGCTACAGTTGTGCGAGGGAGGTTTCATGACGTTGTTGCCTGGTCGAGCCGTTGTGGCGCGACGGGGTCGCCAAGCTTGTGCCATCGCCGTCCTGTCCGCTTGCGCGGCAGCCCAAGCGCAGGCTGATCGCGTCATCACCGGAGAACGCATCAAGCGTTATGCCGACGGCGTGCTGTCGCTGATGGCCTACACGGTGGCGCCCGACGTCACGACGAGCTCGCTGTCGATCAGCGACGCCGGCACGTCCAATCCCGACCTGTCGATGACGCAGTTGGGTGGCGGCTTCGTCATCAGCGACACGACGCGTCTGTACCTCGAGGGCAATGCGGCGTACTCGCGTTATGACCCGCGCTTCGTCGTCAGCGATGGCCAGCAGGAGGCCGTCGTTCCGATCAAATGGAACTCGGTGTCACTCACCGGCGGCATCGGCTGGGATTTTCCGGTCGGCTCGAAGTGGTCGATCCGGCCGATCTTCAACTTCACATTGGGCGACGTCGCGAGCGACATCAAGCTGGGTCGCGCCGCGATCGCCATCGCCAACAACCGTGAGTTGGAGTTTCTCAGCGACGGGCGCATCCGTGTCTATGGGATCGGCGGCTCGCTGATGGCCGTCTACGAATACGACAAGCCCGATCGCGAGCTCGACGTGGAGATTCGATACACCAACGTGCGGCTGCACACCTACGACACCTCGGACGACCTCGTGCGCGGCAACGCCACGGCCGAGAGCGCGAGCCTGTGGGCGCGCATGCGCACGCCCACAGGCATGGTCGTGATGCAGCGACCGGTGCGCTACGTGTACGAACTCGCCTTTTCGCAGTATTTCGACAGCGGCGTGAAAGCGCTCGGCTTCGACAGCCTGCTGTCGCTGGGCTTCGGCCTCGAGCTCGACTCCGGTGAATACACGAACCTGTTCACCCGCTGGCGCGCGATATTGCGCCACGTCGTGGGCCCCAATGTCACGGGCTGGTCGGTCGGACTTGCGGCGAGCTTCTGAGAGCGGCGCAGGGTCGAGAGATGTCGCCGGAGGCCTTGGCGCGGCTAGAAGCGCTCGCCGATCTGGATGAACACGGCGCGATCATCCGAACTGAAGGCCGCGTCGATGCCCAGATGCATGTCGCGCTCGGCCGTCACCTGCCAGCGCAGCCCGGCGCCCAACGTGGCGATGGTGCGCGCATCGTTCAGCTCACGCATCGTGGGTGCGATGCGCCCGGCCTCGGCGTAGGCCACATATCCCCAGCGCGGATGAAACTTCTGTCGCCATTCCGACGTGAACGACAGCGTGCGCGCGTCGCGATATCGGTCGCGCGAGAAGCCGCGCATGTCGAGCGTGGGCAGAAATAGAAAGGGTGTGTCCTTGCTCGCCGCCTGGTAGCGCGCGCGCAGCCCGAGCACCGACGTGTCGCCGAACGGCAGGTAGTGGTTGTAGAAGACGTCGCCCTTGTCGAAACGGAAGTCTCCGCCCCACGTGGGTCCGTAGTTGAGCCAGCCGATGCGGAAATGCTGCCCGCTGCGCGGGTAGTAGTTGCTGTCGCGGCTGTCGTAGGTCGCGTGCGGCCCGAAGCCGGCGCTTCTGAAGTGCGCCGCCAGATTGGGCAGTCCCGGCAGCACCTGCTGCGTCTCGAGCGTGAACGATGAATCGACAAACTGGTAGGTGGCGCCGGCAAACCAGCGATCGTTGTCGACCAGGCGTGCTTCGCCCCGCAGTTGCAGCAACGCGCCTTCCACGATGTACGGCAACGGGTTGTCGGAAACGTTCGGCGCGCTGTCGCCGACCCCATAGAAGCGCAGGTTGAACTTGCCGTAGCCGCCGAACGCACTGACCCGGTACTGGTCGTTCGCCAGGCTGCCGTCGTGAAACGCACCGAGCAGGCGACTGCCCTGGTCGGTGGCCATGCCCGCGATGCCCGATGTGGCGGCCGGTGCGCCTTCTTCACCCGGCCGTTTGGGGTGCAGATACAGCGCTGCAAGCTGCAGTCCGTTGCCCACCGTGGGGTTGGCCACCGGGATCGGC
>DATKJN010000654.1:0-3381 GCA_035543655.1 Burkholderiaceae bacterium
GGCGTGTCCGCCCAAGCGGCAACAGCGCTCTTGGCGACCCGGACTGGAAGCGCATCCGTCCTATTCCGACTGCTCCGTTGAGCCGACATCGATCATCGAGTGCCGAGGGCGGCGGGGCAAACTGCACACTGTTGTCGCGCCTCGCCGTGGGCTTCGGTGGCAACATCGGCGCTCGCCGACGCTGGCCCTGTGCAAGCATCGGCGTCGGGAGGAGCGGGGGGCGTTCCAACACATGAGCGTGGGCATGACGACGATCGCCCGCTTGAATCGACTGTTTTGTCCGTTGTGTGGCCAACGCATCCATGTGTGGCACACGTCCCAGTTCGACCAGACCGAGGCCGACGCACTCGTCGTCACCACGCGTTGGGTCGGCGGCGTGGCTCAACTGGGTGTCGCGCACGTGCATGCGGGCGAGCCGGAGTCACTCGGCGAGAGCATGTCGCACTACTGCAATGGCGTGGACCAGCCGCACGAGTTCGCGATGCGCGAGATGTGATCCGTGCGGCAGCCAGCCCATGCCGGCAGAGATGCCTCGAGCAGCGAAGGCGTCCTCCGCATCGGGTCAATCTGCAGACTCGTTCCTGACGCCGCCGTTTGGCTGGGCGCTGTCCTTCCTGCGCGGCGTGGCGCCGCCGCAGATCACCGCGGCATATCTACGTCGGCATCGTTCCCTTTGTCGCGTTGCAGGCGCTGGGCGTGGTGCTGGTGTTTTACTTCCCGGCGATCGCCACCTGGCTGCCCAAGCCGATCGGCTGGTGGGAACGCCCAGGAGACCACCGCATGGACACCAAACCGCCGCTGCCCCCATTCACGCCCGACACGGCGCGACAGAAAGTGCGCATGGCCGAAGACGCCTGGAACACGCGCGACCCCGACAAGGTGGTGCTGGTCTACACCGAGGACACGCGCTGGCGCAACCGCGCGGAGTTTCCGGTCGGTCGCGAACAGGTGCGGCAGTTCCTGCAGCGCAAATGGGCCAAGGAGCTCGACTACCGCCTGATCAAGGAGTTGTGGGCGTGCGCAGAAAACCGCATCGCGGTGCGCTTTGCCTACGAGTGGCACGACGACTCGAACCAGTGGTTTCGCAGCTACGGCAACGAGAACTGGGAGTTCAACGCTCAGGGCTTCATGCAGCGTCGCTACGCAAGCATCAACGACCTGCCGATCGCAGAGAGCGAACGCCAGTTCCACTGGCCGCTCGGCCGGCGGCCAGAAGATCACCCCGGGTTGAGCGAGTTGGCGCTGTAGCTACTTGGAGCTTGGCTTCAGGTGCCGCACGAGAAAGTCGACCACCTGCTTGCGCGCATCGATCGCCTGCGCATCATCGGCCTGCACGTCGAAGCCATGGCCGGCGCCAGGGTACAGCTTGATCGAGTAAGTCGCCGCGCGCGTGCGCGCGATGGCCTCCATGGCGTGCGCCTCCTGGACCGGAACCACCGCGTCCGCCTCGCCGTGCACGATGAGGGTGGCGGGCAGGCGTGAGATCTGGCTCTCCAGCGCGAACGGAAAGCCGCCGTACAACTCCGCCAGTGCCTTGACGCTGCGATGGGTGCCGGCGACGGCCACCGCCAGATAGGCGCCCTGCGAGAAGCCGAGCACGCCGATCGCGCCCGGCTCGGTGGTGGGCAAGCCAGCCAGATGGTCGACCACACCATGGATGGTGCGCACCCAATCCATGAATCGCCGCTGAAACAGCGTGGCGCGATCGGCGCGCTGGCGGTCCGCCATCGTGGCGGCATCTTCGGCGCTGTAGTACAGCACCGTGCAGACACGAAGACCGTGCGGCACCAGCGCTTCGGCATGGCTCTCGTAGTGGCGAGCGAACGGCGCGAAGCCGCTCGCCCCGTGCAACAACACCACCACCGGACGAGGGCTGTCTCCCGGCGTTGAATGACACCGCACCCTCACGTCACCCGCGGCAGTGGACACCGGCCCCTCGCGCACCGAGGAGTCGGCACCCGCTGCCCCGGCACTGGCAAGGCTCAGTGCGAGCGAGACGGCGCTTCGCCACATGGCGGTCCTGCGCGGGCGCCTTCGCACGCGGCCCGCGCGCGCTCGAAGGCCTGGATGACCGCGTCGCGTCTGGCGATGGCAGCCAGGTCCATCGCGGCCACCACGAGCGCGCTGGCCAGGATCAGCGCACCAGCCAGGTAGTAGTGCCAGGCGTCCAGGTGGTGCCTGAACAGCAACACGACGAACGGAATCGCCAGGAAGATCACCGCGTACCCGGCCCATGTGAAGCGATCGTGGCGGTCGTAGGTCCGTGCCGCCGTCTCGGCCTGGCGCGCCAGCTCGGCCACCTGCCGCTGCAATGCCTCCAGGTCATCGGCCTGCGCAGTCACCATCGCTCGCTCTGCTCACGCTCAACCGGCCAAACACAACGCGCTGCACCAGTATAGGCAGCGGCTCGCCTGCCGACGTGCCTCGGTTGGTCCAGACTATCGCCAGTGCATGTTCGATTGCCAAGAATGTGCGGTTCGACGGTGCTGGTGTTCCGCACAAGCCTATCCTCGACCCGAGTTCGCCACGTGCTCACAGGAGGCTCCTTGCGAGTCGGCAATCGGTTTCGTGCGCATCGGGACGCCCGTTGGACCTGATCACCTTGGCCACCGTTCTGTTGGTGGGCGGGTTGTGCTTTGGCGGGTTCTGGATGTACAAGGTCGTCACCAAGCCGTGCTGGAATTGTCGAGAGCGGCTGTCGAAGTCCGCCGGTGTCTGCATTCGGTGCGGCCGTCCACAAGCGTCCAAGCCTGCTGCGCCTTGAGAACCGGAAGCTGAGACGAGACGTGGCAATCCACAGCGGTGATTTCAAAGGCTGCACGATTTCCGTCAAGACGGAAGAATTCCGGCATGAGTTGTTTGGCCTGCGCTATCGCGTCGTCGCCGTCACCGTGACACGTGCAGGAAAAGACCTTGGCTACCCTCTTGCGCCGGCCGTCGAAGGGCGCGACGAGAGCGAGGTCGTCGAGATGGCCGCCAGCGCAGCGCGAGTCTTCATCACCAATCGGCTGTCTCCGTGACCGTTGCCCCTGCCGGGGGGCCGCAGCCGTCGGGCGAGTGATCGGCGAACCCGCCACGATCGCGGCGGTCACGAATTGGGCCGCTTGCTGGGTTGCACGCACGTGATTCTTTCCGGACGTGTCGATCGGGCCGGCCTTCGTTCGTCGGCATAGCAGTGGTGCCAACGACGGAATCGTCCAGCGTGCGCCGACCCAGGAGAAGACCATGCGATTCCTATCGATGATCCGCATCGAGGAGAACACCGGCCAGGTGCCCAGCGAGCAGCTGATGAGCGACATGGGCCAGCTGATCGAGGAGTTGACCCGCACCGGTCAGCTGGTGAGCACCGCCGGGCTGCGGCCGACTTCGGAAGGCGTGCGC
>DATKJN010000655.1:0-3368 GCA_035543655.1 Burkholderiaceae bacterium
GCCCTTGTAGCGCTGGCGGCCGACCTGGCTCTCGGCCTGGCCCATCAGCCATGCCATCGCGACGCGGAAGTCACCGGCCTTCAACTCCTTGCGGCGCTCGCCCTCGCCACGCACCACCACGGCATCGGACGCAAGCAGTCCCTTGAACGTGGCACCGGCGCGCGCCAGGACTTCGTAGTCGGTGCCATGCAGGAAATCCTGCGTGATCACACTGGACTTCACGTTGCCGTGGTGGCGCCGGCTGATGCGCAGCAACGGCTTGTCGGTGCGCGCATCGACGTCGGCAGTGACTTCTGCGTCCGTCAGCGCAGCGGCCAGGGCGGCTGCACTGCTCTCGGCGGCGGCTGGTGAGTCGAGGTCCAGCGCCAGGCCATCGGCGAGGACACGCAACGCGGCGCCGTCCATCCAGTTGGCCAGGCGCCCGACAACGCCGTTGGCCAGCACGTACTGCCGCGCCAGTTCTTCCAGCGCGCTGCCGTCGATCGGCGGCTTGCCACCGCCGGGTTCGATGCTGGCCTCCTGCAGTGCCACCTTCAGCATGTAGGCGTCGAGGTCCGGGTCGTCCTTCAGGTACTGCTCGTTGCGGCCGAGCTTGACCTTGTACAGCGGTGGCTGCGCGATGTAGACGTGCCCGCGCTCGACCAGCACCGGCATCTGGCGGTAGAAGAACGTGAGCAGCAAGGTGCGGATGTGCGCGCCGTCGACGTCGGCGTCGGTCATGATGATGATGCGGTGGTAGCGCAGCTTGTCGGCGTTGAAATCCTCGACGCCGATGCCCGTGCCCAGCGCCGTGATCAGCGTGACGATGGCCTCGCTCGACAGCAACTTTTCGTAGCGCGCCTTTTCGACGTTGAGGATCTTGCCGCGCAGCGGCAGGATCGCCTGGAACTTGCGATCGCGTCCCTGCTTGGCCGAGCCTCCCGCGCTGTCGCCCTCGACGATGTAGATCTCGCACAGTGCCGGATCCTTCTCCTGGCAGTCGGCGAGCTTGCCGGGCAGCCCCATGCCGTCGAGCACACCCTTGCGGCGCGTCATCTCGCGCGCCTTGCGTGCGGCTTCGCGCGCGCGCGCGGCGTCGACGATCTTGCCGCACACGGTCTTGGCATCGAGCGGGTTCTCGAGCAGCCAATCGGTGAGCGCCTTGCTGACCACGTCTTCCACCGGCCCGCGCACCTCGCTGGACACCAGCTTGTCCTTGGTCTGGCTGGAGAACTTGGGCTCAGGCACCTTGACGCTGACCACACACGCCAGGCCCTCGCGCATGTCGTCGCCGCTGATCTCGACTTTGGCTTTCTTGGCCAGCTCCTGGTCGTCGATGTACTTGTTGATCACGCGCGTCATCGCCGCCCGCAGCCCGGTGAGGTGCGTGCCGCCGTCGCGCTGCGGAATGTTGTTGGTGAAACAGAGCACGGTTTCGTTGTAGCCGTCGTTCCACTGCATCGCGACCTCGACGCCGATCGAGCTGTTCTGCTCGCTCATCTTGTCGGCGTTGACGTGGAAGATGTTCGGATGCAGGACGCGCTTGCCCTGGTTGATGAATTCGACGAAGCCCCGCACGCCGCCGACGAACGCGAAGTTGTCTTCCTTGGCGTTGCGCTCGTCGACCAGCCGGATCTTGACGCCGTTGTTCAGGAACGAAAGTTCGCGCAGCCGCTTGGCCAGCACGTCGTAGTGGAAGTCGATGTTCTGGAAGATCTCATCGTCGGGCAGGAAGTGCACCTCGGTGCCGCGCAGCTCGGTGTCGCCGGTGATGCGCATCGGCGACACGTCGGCGCCGTCGCGCTGCTCGATCACGCGGTCCTGCGGCACGCCACGCTTGAACTCCATGAAGTGCACCTTGCCGTCGCGGCGCACGGTCAGGCGCAGCATCTTCGACAGCGCGTTGACGCATGACACACCCACGCCGTGCAGACCACCGGACACCTTGTAGCTGTTCTGGTTGAACTTGCCGCCGGCGTGCAGTTCAGTGAGTGCGATCTCGGCTGCCGAACGCTTGGGCTCGTGCTTGTCATCCATCTTCACGCCGGTGGGAATGCCGCGGCCGTTGTCGATCACCGACATCGAGTTGTCGGTGTGGATCGTGACGACGATGTCGTCGCAGTAGCCGGCGAGCGCCTCGTCGATCGAGTTGTCGACGACCTCGAACACCAGGTGGTGCAAACCGGTGCCGTCGGACGTGTCGCCGATGTACATGCCGGGCCGCTTGCGCACGGCCTCCAGGCCTTCAAGAATCTGGATCGAGCCCTCGCCGTAACTGGAATTGTCGGACCTGGGCTCGGGGCTCTGGCGATCGCTCATCTATTGACTTCATAGAGGGCCCGGGACAGGTCCGGGCCATGAATTGACTGGAACCCCGCTCGGCGGGGGCAGGGGGTGCGAAACATCCACCGCGCAGCGGATCAGCCGCCGCATGCGCCGGCTAGATCCGCATCGGCATCACCACATACTTGAAGCCTGCCTGTTCGGGCACCGTGATCAGCGCGCTCGAGTTGCCATCCTGCAACTCGACCTTGACCATCTCCTGGCTCAGGTTGGCCAGCGCATCGATCAGGTAGGTGACGTTGAAGCCGATCTCGATCGCATCGCCGTTGTAGTCGATCTCGAGTTCTTCCTTGGCTTCCTCCTGCTCGGCGTTGCTCGACGCGATGCGCAACGTGCCGGGTTCGACATTGACACGCACGCCCTTGAACTTCTCGCTGGTCATGATCGCGGCGCGCTGCAGGCTGGCCAGCAGTGGCGCGCGGCCCAGCACAACGGCGTTCTTGTGGTTCTTTGGGATCACGCGGTTGTAGTCGGGGAACTTGCCTTCGACCAGCTTGGTCACGAACTCCATGCCGCTGAAGGCGAACTTGGCCTGGTTGCCCGCGAAACGCAGTTCGATCGGTGTGTCTTCGTCGCGCAGCAGCCGCTGCAGCTCGAGCACCGTCTTGCGCGGCAAGATCACCTCCTGCTTGGGAATGTCGGATTCGAGCTGTGCCTGCGCCAGGCCGAGCCGATGGCCATCGGTGGCCACCAGAGTCAGCGCCTTGCCTTCTGCGACGAACAGGATGCCGTTCAAGTAGTAGCGGATGTCGTGCACCGCCATCGCGAAATGCACCTGGTTGATCAGGTGCTTGAGGGTCTTCTGCGGCACTGCGAATGCGGGCCCATAGTCGGCCGCCTCGTTGACGAGCGGAAAGTCTTCGGCCGGCAAGGTCTGCAACGTGAAGCGGCTCTTGCCCGCCTGCAGCGTCAGCTTGTTCTGCGCAGACGACAGCGTGATCACCTGATCGTCGGGCAGGCTGCGCAGGATGTCGATCAGCTTGCGCGCGCCCACGGTCGTGCCGTAGCTGCCGCCATCACCACCGAGTTCGGCCTTTGTGCGCACC
>DATKJN010000656.1:0-2910 GCA_035543655.1 Burkholderiaceae bacterium
CCGGTGAGCAGGTCTTGCGCGCGCTGCGTCTTCGGAAACGCGATCACGTCGCGGATCGAGTCGGCCTTGGCCATCATCGTGACGATGCGATCGAGCCCGAACGCGATGCCGCCGTGCGGCGGCGCGCCGTACTGCAGCGCATCGAGCAGGAAGCCGAACTTGGCCTTGGCCTCCTCGGGGCCGATCTTCAGCGCGCGGAACACCTTGCTCTGCACCTCTTCGCGGTGGATCCGCACCGAGCCACCGCCGATCTCCCAGCCGTTGAGCACCATGTCGTAGGCCTTGGCGATGCACTGGCTCGGGTCGGTGTCCATCAGGTTCTCGTGGCCGTCCTTCGGCGCGGTGAACGGATGGTGCACCGCGACCCAGCGCTGGCCTTCCTCGTCGTGCTCGAACATCGGGAAGTCCACCACCCACAGCGGCGCCCACTTGTCCTCGAACAGGCCGTGCGTGCGGCCGAACTCGCTATGGCCGATCTTGTTGCGCAAGGCACCGAGCGAGTCGTTGACCACCTTGGCCTTGTCGGCGCCGAAGAACATCAGGTCGCCGTTGCGCGCACCGCTGCGCGCGATGATTTCGGCCAGCGCGCCGTCGTTGAGGTTCTTCACGATCGGCGACTGCAGGCCCTCGCGGCCCTTGGCCACGTCGTTGACCTTGACCCACGCCAGGCCCTTGGCGCCGTAGATCTTGACGAACTCGGTGTAGGCGTCGATCTCGCCGCGGCTCATGTCGCCGCCGCCCGGCACACGCAGCGCGGCCACCCGACCGCCCTTGGACAACGCGGCAGTGGAAAACACCTTGAAGTCGACCTCGCGCATCACGTCGGTGAGTTCGGTGAACTCCATCTTCACGCGCAGGTCGGGCTTGTCGGAGCCGTAGCGGCGCATCGCGTCGCCGTAAGTCATCACCGGGAAGCCCGGCAGTTCGAGCTGCATGACGCTGCGAAACACCGTGCGAATCATCCCTTCGAACAGGCCGCGAATCTCCTCCTCGTTGAGGAACGAGGTCTCGATGTCGATCTGCGTGAACTCGGGCTGCCGATCGGCGCGCAAGTCTTCGTCGCGGAAGCACTTGGTGATCTGGTAGTAGCGATCGAAGCCCGCCACCATCAGCAACTGCTTGAACAGCTGCGGCGACTGCGGCAGCGCGAAGAACATGCCGTCGTTGACGCGGCTGGGCACCAGGTAGTCGCGCGCGCCTTCGGGCGTGCTCTTGGTCAGCATCGGCGTTTCGATGTCGACGAAGCCGTTGCTGTCGAGGAACTTGCGCGTCTCCATCGCCACGCGGTAGCGCAGCATCAGGTTCCTTTGCATCGTCGGCCGGCGCAGGTCGAGCACGCGGTGCGTCAAGCGCGTGGTCTCCGACAGATTCTCGTCGTCGAGCTGGAACGGTGGCGTGACGCTCGGGTTGAGCACCTCGAGCTCGTGCGCGAGCACCTCGACCTTGCCGCTGGTGAGGTTGGTGTTCTCGGTGCCGGTCGGGCGCGGGCGCACCTTGCCCACCACCTTCAGGCAGAACTCGCCGCGCACGCCTTCGGCGATCTTGAACATCTCGGGGCGGTCGGGGTCGCAGACGATCTGCACCAGGCCTTCGCGATCGCGCAGATCGATGAAGATCACGCCGCCGTGGTCGCGCCTCCGGTGGGCCCAGCCCATCAGCGTGACGCTCTGGCCCATCAGCTTCTCGCTGACGAGGCCGCAATAGGTGGTTCGCATGTGTGCACTCCTGTGCTTGTTCTATCGGATCAGTCCATGCGCGGCGGCATGGAGGTGAACATGATGGCGCTTGTGGATGCGGCAGTGTGACTTTGCGCGCGTGTGGACCGCTCGCCCGCCGGGCGAGAAGCCCGGTTCAGTTTCGCGCCGGTGCAGCGGCGCGCGGAGGCAGCGGCGGCGGCGGTGCGACGACACCCATCGAAATGATGTACTTCAGCGCCTCGTCGACGCTCATGCGCAGAGGCACCACATCGGAACGCGGCATCATCAGGAAAAAACCCGACGTCGGATTGGGTGTGGTCGGCACGTACACGCTGACGTGCGGCGAAGCCAAGTGCGCTGCGACCTCACCGCTGGGCGCGCCGGTGACGAAGGCGATGGTCCACGAGCCCGCGCGCGGGTACTGCACCAGCACGGCTTCGCGAAACGCATTGCCGCTGCTGGAAAACAGCGTGTCCGACACCTGTTTGACGGAGCTGTAGATCGACTTGACGATCGGGATCTTGTGCAGCAGCCGGTTCCACTGCGCGAGCCACCACTGGCCGAAAATGTTGGCCACGAACAGGCCGGTCGACCACAGCAGCGCCACCAGCACCACCAGACCGAGCCCCGGCACGCCGCGCAGCGACTCCAGGCCCTGACGCATCTTCTCGGGCAGCACGGCCTGTGACACGGTGAGCAGCCCTGAGAAGAGGCCGTCCATCAGGCCGAGCACCCACAGCAGCACCCAGATGGTGACAGCCAGTGGGGTCCAGACCAGCAGGCCTGTCAGCAGGTGCTTTCTCACGCCACTCTTCTCGGTTGTGCGTCAGGCACTCGGTGTCGTCGATGGGCTCGACGACGATCCCGCGTCGCCGGACTTGGCAGGTGTGCCCGACTCGCCCGACTTGGCGCTGTCGGTCTTGCTCGAATCGCTCTTGCTCGAGTCGCTCTTGCCCGAATCAGTCTTGCCCGCTTCGGTTTTCCCTGCGTCGTTCTTGGATGCGTCGGTGGAGGCGCTGTCGGTCTTGCCGTCGCCTTCGGGCTTCTTGGTCGAGTTGCCGCCCTTGAAGTCGGTGGCATACCAGCCCGAGCCTTTGAGCTGGAACCCCGCTGCGGTCACCTGCTTGGCGAACGTGGCGGCACCACACGCCGGGCATACGCTCAGCGGCGCGTCGGACAATTTCTGCAGCACGTCTTTGGCGTGGCCGCAGGA
>DATKJN010000657.1:0-2583 GCA_035543655.1 Burkholderiaceae bacterium
TCAAGGACCTCAAGCCCGTGATGACGATCGTGAACGACACGGTCGTGTACGCAGCGGCCGACTGAGGCGAGCGCGACCGGCCCCATGCGCGCCTGAGCAGCTTCGGCTCACGCGCGGCCCTTGATCCGTGTGAACCCTAGATTGACACGAACCTGTGGGCCATGTACTTTGTGTGCAAAGAATTGCCACACAAAATACTTGCTCAGGGAATGCGCTTCAGCGCAACGAAGGAGACACCGTGTCGACGATCATCCTGCATCACTACCCGCTCTCGCCGTACTCCGAGAAGGCGCGCCTGGCGATGGGCGTCAAGGGGCTGAGTTGGGGCTCGGTCGAGATTCCGGTCTGGACACCGAGGCCCAAGCTCACGCCGATGACGGGCGGCTATCGGCGCACGCCGATCCTGCAGATTGGCGCGGAGTTCTACTGCGACACCTTGCTGATCCTTTCGGTGCTGGAGAAGCTGGGCGACACCGGCAGCCTGTATCCGAGTCCTCACGCGAGCCTGGCCAGGGCGTTCGGCTGGTGGTTCGAGAAAGGCTCGTTCATGAACTCCGTGTGCCTCACGCTCGGCAACCTGGAGGGCAAGTTGCCGCAGGAGCTGATCGACGAGCGCCGGCCGTTCTTCGGCGTGAGCATCGAGCCGGCCGAGCTGCGGTTAAAGCGCGGCACCTACCTGCAACGGTTCAATGCGCACATCGCGTGGCTGGCCGACCTGCTCGGTGACGGCCGCAGCTTCATCCTCGGTGCGAGCGTGTCGGCGGCAGACCTGTCGGCCTACCACCCGATCTGGTTCGCGCGCCAGAACGCAGGCCCCGAGATCACCGATCTGTTGTCGTTCTCCAATGTCGTCGGACCCTGGTACGACCGCGTGTCGGCGCTCGGCCACGGCAAGCCGGTGCCGATCACGCCCGACCAGGCGATCGAGGCGGCTCGGTCTGCCAAGCCGCGCGACCTGGACGACTGGTCGCCCGAGGCACAGCAAGTCGGCCTGCAGCGCGGCGACTGGGTCAGCGTGACGCCAGACGACTACGGCAACCCGGTGGCGGGTCGACTGCTCGCCTGGAGTGCCGATGAAGTGATCCTTCGCCACGAAGACCCGTCGGTCGGCGCCGTCAACCTGCACTTTCCGCGCGTCGGGTTCGACGTGGTGCCGGCGCACAGGCTGGCGGCTTGAACCCATGCGCCAGGCGGCCGCGTCGAGCGGCGCTGCCAGCGTCCACGTTGTTCACACCAGGGAGACCATTCGCCATGTCGACACTCGATCGTCGCGCCGCCATGCTCGGAGGCGCCGTGTCCGTGCTCTTCAGCAGCTCGGTCCGTGCAGCCGCAGCCAAGAAGGACACCGGCTACTACGTCATCGCCGAGATCAATGCCAAGCCGGGCAGCGAGGGCGCGCTGCGCGACCTGCTGGTGCCATTTGCCAGGTCGTCGCGCAAGGAGCCCGGTTGCCTGGTCTACACGCTGATGGAGGTGATCTCCGAACCCGGGCGCTTCCTCACCTTCGAGCGCTGGACCCACAAGGCGGCGCTCGACGGCCACATGGTCACGCCGACGATCAAGGCGATCGTGCCCAAGCTCGAACCGCTGCTGGCCAAGCCGTTCACGCAGATCTTTCTCGGCGGACTCGCTGGCCCACCGGGCAACGGCACCTGAGGCGCCGGTGCTGCTGAAAGGTGCCGCGCCACCGGAGCCCGCGTTGACAGGCAACGCGGGCTCTTGTACGTTGGCGGCAATCCTTTGCACACCAAGCAATGACAAACAAGACCTCCAAGGCCGTTGCACCGTTGGACGAGCTGCCCAAGCTGGACGAACACCTGTGTTTTGCGCTCTATGCGGCCGGCAACCACATGACGCGCCTGTTCGTCCCGTTCTTGAAGAAGCTTGACGTCACCTATCCGCAATACCTCGTGCTCGTGGTGCTGTGGGAGTGCAACGAGATGAGCGTGGGCGAGCTGGCCGCGGCGTTGCTGATGGACCTGGGCTCGCTATCGCCCATGCTCAAGCGCATGGAGAAAAAAGGGCTGGTGACGCGCAGCCGCGATCCGAACGACGAGCGCCGTGTCGTCATCTCGCTGTCGCGCAGCGGTCACGCGCTCCGTGAGCGAACCAAGCAAATGCTCGGCGAGTTCTATTGCTACCTCAGCGTGCCGGTCGACGAGCTCGCCGACCTGAGAGACCGGCTTCATCGCTTCACCGTGCTGGCCGGTCCCACCGCCGCCCGCGGCGTGGAGGCTCAGCCGGCCTGACCTGCGCGGGCTCGGCGCGCACAGGCAGGCGCCGAGGCCCGGCGAGATCGCTCCGATATCGACCCATGCCTGAAGGCATGTAGGGCGTGCGACGGGGCGCGATACTGCGTGCGGTGCAGGCACTCGAACAGATCCTGATCCTCTTCGTGGCCGCCGTGGTGTTGGCGGTCGCTGCGCGGCGCGTGGGCGCGCCGTATCCCGTGTTCCTGGCGATCGGTGGTGCGCTGCTGGCCTTCGTGCCCGGTGCGCCGAGCTTCACCTTGCCGCCCGAACTGGTGCTGGCGCTGTTCGTGGCGCCCATCCTGGTCGACGCCGGCTACGACGCCTCGCTGCG
>DATKJN010000658.1:0-3028 GCA_035543655.1 Burkholderiaceae bacterium
CGGTGTTCATGATCGCCAGCAGTTTGATCGTCGGAGCCCTGTTGGCGATGGGCCTGACGATTCCTCAGGTGTTCGGCCTCACCGCGCTGGCCAACCTCGCGGTGGCGCTGTACATCTTCCTGCTGGTGCCGGAGTACCTGCTGCGCTTCATCGCTTTCATTGCATCGCGCCTCATTTACCGCTTCAAGGTGCGCGGTGACGAACACATTCCGATCGAAGGGCCGGCGATCATCGCGTGCAACCACGTGAGCTTCGTCGATGCGGTGTTGCTGATGGCCGCCAGCCCGCGCCCGATCCGCTTCGTGATGGACCACCGCATCTTCAGAGTTCCGGTGCTCGGCTGGATGTTCAAACTCGCCAAAGCGATCCCGGTGGCGCCGCAGAAGAAAGACCCAGCGGCGTACGCGGCGGCATTCGAAGCGGCCGACAAGGTGCTGGCCGAAGGGGACCTGCTCGGCATCTTTCCCGAGGGTGCGATCACGCGCGACGGCGCGCTGCAGCCGTTCAAGGGCGGCATCATGAAGATCCTCGAGCGTCGGCCGGTGCCGGTGGTGCCGGTGGCGCTGCAGAACCTGTGGGGCTCGTATTTCTCGCGCGTCGAAGGTTCGGCGATGGCCAAGCCGTTTCGACGCGGGCTGTTCAGCCCGGTCGGACTGGTGGCCGGCAGCGCGCTGCCGGCGCTCTCGGTGAGCCCCGATGTCCTGCGCGCCCAGGTCAGTGCATTGTTGGAGGCGTGACTCGAATGTCCAGTGGCTTCGTGCGGGGCTTGTTGTTGATCGTGCTCGGGCTCGGCGTCGCCGGCTTCGGCATCTGTTCGTTGTGCGGCGGCGTGATGGGCGTGGGTATGCTCGCCGAGGGCAAACAGAGCTCGCGCGAGATCGCCTGGCTTGCGTTCGGCTTGAGCGCGTTCGGCGTGTTGCTGACGTGGCTGTGCTGGATCGGCATCCGCGCGCTGCGCAAGAGACCTCTCGCCGACGGCAGCCCGCCACTGCCACCCGGCGCGCAATGATCGAAAGCGCCGCGCTCGCGGCGGTGGTGCACGCGCTGTTCGAGTACGGCGGCATCGCGCTTGGCGTCGCGCTGTACCGGCGCGCACGCCTTCGCTCGGGGCTCGGCGGCCTCACGCAGCCTGGCGGCTTCGCGGTGGTCGCCGGCCTGCTCGGCGGCGCGGCCATCGGCAACAAGCTGGTGTTCCTGATCGAACGGCCCGACGTCTGGCAGCGCCTGCTCGCGGGCGAGCTTGCGATGCCCGGGCAATCGATCGTCGGCGGTCTGCTCGGCGGCTTGATCGGCGTCGAGATCGCCAAGGCGCTCACGGGACAGACGCGCTCCACCGGCGATGCGATGGTGTGGCCGATCGCGGCTGGCCTCGCGTTCGGCCGCATCGGCTGCTTCATCGCCGGCCTGCACGACGACACCTTTGGCCTGGCGACCACGCTGCCATGGGGTGTGAACTTCGGCGACGGCGTGCCGCGCCATCCGACCCAGGCCTACGACGCCATCGTCGCGCTCGCCCTGGCGGTTGCAGTGCACGGGCGCTTCCAGCGTGTGCCGGGCCTGCGCTTCAAGCTGTTCCTGTCCGGCTACCTGTTGTGGCGCTTCGGCATCGACGGCTTGAAGCCGGTGCCGCATGCGTACGCCTTCGGGTGGAGCGGCATCCAATGGGTGTGCGCGGCCGCGCTGGCGGCGTATGCCCCCATCGTGCACCGCCACTGGCAACGTCAATTCAACCCCGGCACCACGGTGCCTGCCGCATGAGCCGAAAGACCCGACCTTACCTGTTCTACGACACCACGCAGTCGGTGTGCACGACCTGCCTGCGCCAGATCGAGGCCAAGATCGTCATCAAGGACGAGCAGGTGTTCATGGACAAGTGGTGCCCGGTGCACGGCAGCGAACGTGTGCTGGTGGCCGACGACGCGGCGTACTACCGACTGTGCCGCGAGGTGTTCGTGAAAGCACCCGAACTGCCGGGCCACTTCGCCACCCGCATGGCACACGGCTGCCCGTACGACTGCGGCTTGTGTCCCGACCACATGCAGCACGCCTGCCTGAGCGTGGTGGAGATCACCGACCACTGCAACCTGCGCTGCCCCACGTGTTATGCCTCCTCGGGCCCGGAACGCCTGACGCACCGCTCGATGGACCAAGTGCGCGCGATGCTCGATGCGGTGATTCGCAGCGAGGGCGAGGCCGACGTGGTGCAGCTGTCGGGCGGCGAGCCGACGCTGCATCCGCAGTTCTTTCAGATCCTCGCCGAGGCGCGCGCACGGCCGATCCGCCACCTGATGCTCAACACCAATGGCATTCGCATCGCACAGGACGAGGCATTCGCCGAAACCTTGGCCGAACACCGTCGGGGTTTCGAGGTCTACCTGCAGTTCGATTCGCTGCAGCGCGACGCGTTGATGGACCTGCGCGGCGCCGACCTGCGCCGCGTGCGCGAGCAGGCGCTCGAGCGCTTGAACGCGCTCGACATCTCGACCACGCTGGTGATGACGGTCAAGCGCGGCGTCAACGACGACGAGGTCGGCGACGTGATCCGCTTCGCCGCCTCGTTGACCTGCGTGCGCGGCGTCACGCTGCAACCGGTGCAGGACGCCGGCCGCGTCGAAGGGTACGACCCGCGGCTGCACCGCCTCACCGTCAGCGAATTGCGCCGGCGCATCGTCGAGCAGACGAATCTGTTCACCCCGCAAGACGTGGTGCCCGTGCCGTGCAACCCCGACTCGCTGGCGATGGCCTATGCGCTGAAGACGCCTGGCGGCCTGCAGCCGCTCACGCGCTACCTCGATCCGCGCACGCTCGTGGAGAGCGCGGGCAACACCATCGTCTTCGAACGCGACGAGTCACTCAAGGGCCAGGTGTTCAAGCTGTTCTCGACCAGCCACTCGCCCGAATCGCAGGCCGGCTGCCTGAGCGAGCTGATGTGCTGCCTGCCGCAGATCCAGGCGCCGAGCGAGCTCAACTATCGAAACGTGTTTCGCGTGCTGATCGTGCAGTTCATGGACGCGCTGTCGCTCGACAT
>DATKJN010000659.1:0-5754 GCA_035543655.1 Burkholderiaceae bacterium
GGCCGACTCCATCCTCGACCCGATTCCGTTCGGCTTCACCGCATCGATCGTGCGCTACCACCGCTTGCGCGAGCGCTTTCCCGACGCACCGATCCTGATGGGCGTGGGCAACCTCACCGAGCTGACCGACGCCGACACCAGTGGCGTCAACGCGCTGCTGTTCGGCATCGCCGCCGAGCTGCGCGTGGCCGCCGTGCTGACCACGCAGGTCAGCCAGCATGCGCGGCGCGCCGTGCGCGAGGCCGACTGGGCGCGCCGCATCATGCACGCCGCTGCACAACAGCGCGCGCTGCCCAAGGGCTTGAGCGATGCGCTGCTGACGGTGCACGCCAAGCACCCGTTTCCCGACACACCCGACGAGATCGCGGCCACCGCCGCGCTGGTGCGCGACCCGAACTTCCGCGTGCAGGTGTCGGCCGCCGGCTTGCACGTCTACAACCGCGACGGCTTGCGCCTGGGCCAGGGCGCGTTCGAGCTGTGGCCGCAGCTCGGTCTGGACCACGACGCGGCGCATGCCTTCTACATGGGCGTGGAACTTGCAAACGCCGAGATTGCCTGGCGCCTGGGCAAGCGTTACGTGCAGGACCAGCCGCTCGACTGGGGCTGCGCGGTCGAGCGCGCAAGCGAAAACCTCGACGCCTGGTGCGCACCCGGAACGACGATGAAGCATGAATGACCAGATCTTCGAAACCGTGATCACCACCGTGGCCCCGGATGGCCGGGTGCACATCGCGCCGATGGGGGTGCGCTACCAGGGTGAGCTGGTGGTGCTGATGCCGTTCAAGCCTTCGACCACGCTGACCAACGTGCTGGCCAGCGGCCATGCGGTGCTCAATCTCGTGACCGACTCGCGCGTGTTCGCCGGTTGCGTGACGGGGCGGCGCAACTGGCCCACGGTGGCGGTCGAGTGCATCGCCGGCCAGCGCCTGGCCTGCGCGCTCGGCCATGTCGAGCTCGAGCTGGCCGAGCACCGCGACGACGCGCAGCGCCCGGTGTTGCGGCTGGCGCGCGTGCATGCGATGACCCATGCGCCGTTCATGGGCCTGAATCGCGCCCAGGCCGCCGTGGTCGAAGGCGCCGTGCTGGTGAGCCGGCTGCACATGCTGTCGATGGAGAAGATCGAATCCGAGATGGGCTACCTTCAAATCGCGATCGACAAGACGGCCGGCGCGGCCGAGCACGAGGCCTGGGGCTGGCTGCGCGAGGCGGTGGCGGCCCATCGCGCGAAGGCCGCCTCGTGATCCGCCTCTTGGTCAGTGTGCGCAGCGCCGACGAGGCGCTGGTCGCGGCGCGCGGCGGCGCCGACTTCATCGACGCCAAGGAGCCCTCGCGCGGCGCGCTCGGCGATCTGCCGATCGCCGACGTGCGCGCCATCGTCGAGCATTTGCGCGATGCCGGACTGCAGCAACCGGTGAGCGCCACCATCGGTGACTTGCCGATGCACGCGTTGGACGAGATGGTCGATCGTGTGCACGCCGTGGCCGCGTGCGGTGTCGACTACGTCAAGGTCGGCGTCGAGTCCAGCCCGGCATCGTTCGCTGTGCTCGATGCGCTGGCGCGCTGCGCTGCGCCCGTGATACCGGTGTTCATTGCCGATCGCGGACTCGAACCCGAGCTGACCGCGCATGCGTTGACACTCGAGTTTGCCGGCGTGATGGTCGACACCGCCGACAAACGCGTCGGCAGCCTGTTCGATGCGGTGACGCGCGTGGCGCTGGCGCGTTTCGTGGCGCAAGCCCGTGCCGCCGGGGCGATGGCCGGTCTCGCCGGCGCGCTCAGGCTCGCGCATGCCCAGGCGCTGGCCGAGCTTGCGCCGGACTTCGCCGGCTTTCGCAGCGCGGTCTGCGCGGGCGATCGAAGCGGGGCGCTCGACGCCACGCGGCTGCACGAGCTGAGTGCGGCCTTGCGCGCCGCCGGCCGCAAGAATGCTCAGGCGCCGTTGAGCCGTGTTTCGCCGAGCAGCAACACGCGCATGCGCGCCAGTTCGGCGCGCTGAATCACGTCGATCGGAAACGCCACCCCCTCGGCCAGACCGATGAAACGGCGGTCGAGGATGCCGGCCTCGGCCAGACCGGGCAGGCCGGCCGTCGGCTCGATGGCGCACGACTTCACCACCACCAGCCGTTCGGCGTTGAGCGAGCGTGCGAGGCCCAGTGCGATGCTGTCGCCGCTGTTGTCCCAGTTGGTGTCACCGTCGGGCTCGCTGCGCAGCCACTCGTTGGGCAGCCACAGCGCGGTGTGGCCGCTGTGCAGCACCTTGCGGATCTCGGCTTCGTTGGTGGCCAGCTGCAGCTTCGGGTTGAGACCCCATGCCATGTAGGCCGATTGCGCCATCGCCAGCACGGCCATGTTGTGCGCGGCCAGATCGTCGAAACGCCAGTGCGCCTGCGCGCGCCGCACTTCGTCCGCAAACGCGCCGCCGCCGCACACCAGCGTGACGCGGCCGCCGCCGAGCTGCACCAGCAGGTCGAGCCACTCGGGCAGCAGCGGGTCGTTGTTGAGGCTGCCGCCGATCTTGACGACCCACATCAGTACTGCTCCCTCTGGTACAGCGACGCCACCGCCACCGCCGGCGCACCCACCCGTGCCCACGCCGCCACGGTGGCCGGTGCATCGGCGTCGACCGCGGCGACATCGCGGCCGTAGTCCAACACGCGCCAGCCAGCGGGCACCAGCTCGGGCACGAGAAAGGCGCCGCAGCCGGCAGCGACCGCGATCGCCGACGGCCCCAGCGCGTGCGCCGCGGCCACGTGCGCCACCTGCACGCGCAGCCCGTTGCATTGCTGGAGGCGCCACTCGCGCGCGAACGCCAGCCAGTCGTCGGCGCTGGCGTCGCGGGCGTCGAGCCCGATCATGCGAGCGAGCCGGGCCTGCGTGTGGGCCACGTCCTTCGGCGCGTTGTCGGCGCTCGGGTGCTGGTCATGCCCGGGGTCGAGCTCGCCGGTCAGGCGGTACACATCGGCGGCGCTTGCGAAGAACTCGTTCATCACGTTCAAGGAGACGCCGCGCCAGCCGATGCGCTGCGCCAACGCGCACAGTGGCGTGCGCACCACCCCCTGGTAAACCAGCTCGCCGGTCTGCAGTCGTTCGAAGTCGCTGCGGCTGGTGCTTTGCACGCACCCGTTGCGGAACGCGATCAGGTCGGTGGTGGTGCTGCCGATGTCGATCAGCAGGCCCTCGTGGGCGTCGCACACCAACGCCGCGTGGCGCGCGGTGGCGAGCCAGTTGGCCGATGCGATCTGCTGCCAGTGCGCGCCGGCTGTGGATGCGTCGAGCCAGCCACCGTCGCTGCCGAAGAACAGCGGCTCCCGCAGCCGCCGTGCGAGCAGCGCCGCCAGGCGCGTGACGCCGTCTTCGCGGTGCGCGAACAGGTCGACCATCTCGCCGGTCATCGTCACGGCGTGTGCATGCCGCAGCAGTTCGGGCCAGCGCTGACGTGCGGCGTCGAGCGCGGCGTCGAGCCGGTCGAGGCCTTGCCACAGCGGGCAGGGCCATTGCGCCGCATCGCTGACGCGGCCGTGCCGCAGCAGCGCCGCTTTGACGTGGGCGCCGCCGATGTCCCAGCCGACCACTGCACGCTCAGGCATCATCCACCATCATGTTGCTGATTCCAGTGATCGATCTGATGCGAGGACAGGTGGTGCGTGCCATGCGTGGCGACCGCCAGTCGTATCGGCCGATCGTCTCCAAGTTGTGTGCCGGCAGCGACCCGATCGAGATGGCGCGCGCGTTGTGCCGCCACTGCGCATCGAGCCGGCTGTACGTGGCCGACCTCGACGCGTTGACCGGCGGCGTCGCGCAGGCCACGGTGGTGCGCGACCTTCTGCAAGCGCTGCCGGCGTTGGAGCTGTGGCTCGATGCCGGCTTTGCCGATGCTGCAGCCGCACACGCATTGCGCGAGCGCATCGGCGCGCCTGCGGCGCGCGTGATGCCTGTCTTCGCCAGCGAATCGCTGCGTTCGTTGAGCGCGCTGCGCGAAGCGTTTGCGGTGCCGCGCTCCGGCGCATCGTCGGGTGTGCTGTCGCTCGACCGCCGCGACGGCCAGCGCCTCGACACCGCCGGTTGTTGGGACCATCCGGAACTGTGGCCGGGCCGCGTGATCGTGATGACGCTCGAGCGCGTCGGCGCCGACGCCGGCCCCGACCTCGACACCTTGCGCGAGGTGCATGCCCGCGCGCCAGCGGCGCAGTTGGTGGGCGCTGGCGGCATCCGCCACGCCGACGACCTGGTGCGTGCCCGCGATGCCGGTGCGCACGCCTGGCTGGTGGCCAGCGCGCTGCACGACGGCAGGCTGGCGGCGGCGGGTGGTGCATCCTGAGCGTGCATGCCCACATCGCATCACGATTCGTGCCATGCCCCATCCCGTGCTGCTGCCCCGCTGGCGCGGCCGGTTTTGCGACACAGTGTGGCAGTTTTGGCCTCGATGCCTGTGTCGTGACGCCGCGGGGACAGCCGACCTCGTGTGGCACATCGCTTGCGTCAAGAGCCCTCCATGAGCGAGGCATCCGCCGCGAGCGCGGGCTGGGTCTGTCCATTTTGTGCGCTGGCCTGCGATCACCTCGAGGTGCAGGTCGGCCACGACGACGAGCCGTTGGCGCTGCGCGGCGGCGACTGCCCGCGCGCGAGTGCCGGCCTGCGGCATTTCGACAGTCGCAGTGCGCCGCTGGCCCCGACCGTCGACGGGCAGGGCACGACGCTGGACGCCGCGATCGCCGCCGCCGCGCAACGGCTCGCCGCCAGCCGCCAGCCGCTGTTTGCCGGCCTGGGCACCGACGTGGCCGGGGCGCGTGCGCTCTATCCGCTGGCCTGCGCCTGCGGTGCGATCTGCGACGCCGCGGGCGGCGGCGCGCTGATGCGCACGCTGCGTGCGTTGCAGGATCGCGGCCAATACACCACCACCCTGGCCGAGGTGCGCACGCGTGCCGACCTGATCGTCTTCATCGGCAGCGTGCCCACCGACGTGGCGCCGCTGCTGGGGCCACGCTGCGGCATCGGCGGCCCCGAGATCGCGTCGCGCCACATCGTCGCGCTGCACCCGCGCGACGTCGATGCCGGGGTGCTGGCCGCCTGGTCCGGCGCGGGCGTCACCGTCGAGTCGATCACGCCGGCCGCTGACCTGTTTGGCACGCTGAACGGGCTCAACACCGCGTTGGCGCGGCCCGCGTCGAGCGCCGTGCCGCCGATGCTGCGTGGCCTGGCCGAGCGCTTGCGCGCGGCTCGTTATGCGGTGGTCATCGGCGCGCCGTCGCACCTGCCGGCGCACGGCGCCTTGATCGTCGAGGCGGTGAATCGGTTGATCGGCCGGCTCAATGGCCACACCCGCGCCGCCGCGCTGTGGATCGATGGCGGCAACGGGGCAACCACGGCCAACCAGGTGTTCACCTGGCTGTCGGGTCTGCCGTTGCGCTCGCGTGCCGGTCCGCGCGGCCTGGAGCACGAGCCGCTGCGGTTCGACAGCGCACGCCTGCTCGACGATGCGGCGGTCGATCTGCTGTTGTGGGTGTCGAGCTTCGACGCTGCCGCGCTGCCGCCGCCGTGCACGCTGCCGCTGGTGGTGCTGGGCCATCCGGCACAGGCGGCGGCTTGTGCACGGCGCGGCGCCGTGTTCATCCCAGTCGCCACGCCGGGCATCGGCGTCGACGGCCACGTGTTTCGCACCGACGGCACGGTGCTGATGCCGCTGCGCGCCGTGCGTGCCGATGCCAGCCTCAGTGTGGCCGAGGTGGCGCAGCGGCTGCTGCAGGCGCTGCGCGC
>DATKJN010000660.1:0-7033 GCA_035543655.1 Burkholderiaceae bacterium
TTCAAGAACGAGAACGAGGCCACGCGCAAGGGGGTCTCGCTGGCTCAGCAGATCGAGCAGCGCGAAACGCTCGCCATCCAGTACACGATCGAACTGCGCAAGATGCTCAACGAGATGCCGGTGCAGGAAGAAGTGCGCCAGTTCCTGTTCCAGGTGTGGGCCGATGTGCTGGCCACCACGGCGGTGCGCTACGGCGCACAGGCCGACCAAACCAAGTCGATGAAGAAAGCGGCCACCGAAATCATCTGGTCGGCAGGCGCCAAGGTCACGCGCGAGGAGCGCGGCGAGGTGCTGCGTCGCCTGCCGCCGCTGTTGAAGGTGTTGCGCGACGGCATGGCCTCGGCCGGCATGAGTTCGGAAAAGCAGGACGAGCACATCCAGATGCTGAACAACTCCTTGGCCGCCGCGTTCACTGCGAAGGCCGCCATCATCTCGAACGAACGTCTCGACGATCTGACGGAACGTCTGGAGTCGCTGGAAGAGTTGTTGCCCGACGCCGACAACGTGCACATCGACGAGTCGATGGTGCTCGATCTGTCGGGCCACGAGAGCTCCGAGATCGAGGTCGTGGGCGAAGGCGGTTCGATGCCTACACCGGCCATGGTGCAGTGGGCGCGCGAACTGCAGGTGGGCAGCTGGTACATGCTCGACTACCGCAATCGCAACGAGGCGGTGCAGTTGGCGTGGCAGGGCTTGCGCAAGCAGCTGTCGTTGTTCGTTACACCGCAGGGACGCTGCGTCTTGTTCCAGCAGCAACGCCTAGCAGCGTTCCTGCAGGCCGGCCTGTTGCTGCCGGCGCAGGAAGAGTCGCTGACCGTGCGCGCCACGCGCACCGCGCTGGCCAAGCTCGATGCCGATCCGTCGCGGCTTTTGAACTAGGGCAAGGCGACGCGCTGTCGCCTAGTGGATGGAGCGTTGCTCCGGGCTGAGCGACAGCTCGTCGAGGATCAGCGCATCCGGCTCCTCGCCGAGGCTCCAGAACACCATCAGCACGATCACCTTCAGGTCTTCGAGGTCGACCGGCGCGTCCCCCACCGCCTTGGCGCGGTCGAGCACCATCTCGCGCATCAGCGGCGGCAGCACCCCAGATGACTCGAGGAAACTGATGAAGCCGATCGACTCGTCACCGAGCAGATCGCGCTCGCCGTCGGTGTACACGCGCATGGCATGCGCCGACTGGGCCTGGGTGTCTGAGCGTGCCCCTTGCGCCAAGCCGTCGAGCCAGGTGAGCGCATCTTCGATCTCTTCGCTCTCGAAGCCCACCGCCGACAACTTGCGGGTCAACTGATCGTGGTCTGGGCACGCGTCGGGACGCCAATAGTTCTCGTACAGGTACACCAAGACGTCGAACATGAAACGACTATACCCGAGGGTAGGTCAACCCTGAGCTGAACGCTGATAGCGGCCGCCGGGCAGACGCGCCACGGAGCCCATCAGTTCGAGCTCGAGCAAACGCGCGCTGAGTTGTGCGGTGGGCCACCCGGTGCGGGACTGCAGTTGATCGAGGTCCACCGGGTCGTAGCCCATCGCCGACAGAAGCGGATCCGATGACTCCGTCGCAGTGTCGTCCCCGGCCACCGCGGCCGTTGCTCGAGGCGGCTCTACCGGCGCAGACCAGCGCAACTCATCGAGCACGTCGCGAACATCGTCGACCAGTTTCGCCCCTTGCTTGATCAGCGCGTGACAGCCGCGCGATTGCGGCGAGTGGATCGAGCCCGGGATGGCAAACACGTCCCGTCCCGCATCGAGCGCTTGTCGGGCCGTGATCAAAGAGCCTGACTCCAATGCCGCCTCAACCACCAGCGTGCCCAGACTCAAGCCCGCGATGATGCGGTTGCGCTGCGGGAAGTTGGCGGCGAGGGATTCGGTGCCGAGTTCGAACTCGCTCACGATCAGGCCGCGCTCCGCAATCTGATGGGCGAGTTCGCGGTGCGCGCGCGGATACACGCGGTCCAGGCCCGTACCGACCACCGCGATCGTGCCCGCTCCGCCAGCAAGTGCGCCACCGTGCGCAGCGCCGTCGATGCCGAGGGCCATGCCCGACACGATCGTCAAACCGGCGCGTCCCAGGTGCTCCGCGAAAGCGCGCGCGTTGTCAGCGCCCTGTGGCGTGGGATTGCGGCTGCCGACGATGGCGACGCTCGGCATATTGAGCAGTTCGCAGTGCCCGATGGTGTACAGCAGCAGCGGCGGATCGGCAGTCTGGAGCAATGCCTGCGGATAACGCACGTCGTCCAACGCGACCCAGTCGCGTGCTGGCCCGCCGTCGAGCCACGCGCGCAGTTTGTTCAGTGTCGCTCCCAGCGCCTCTGGTTCGTGGTCGAGCGCGGCGCCCAAGTCGGCGCCCAAGCACTCGCGTCGCTGTGCGGATGGCGCCGAAAGCACCGCCTGCGGCGCGCCGAACGTGGTCAGCAGCTTGCGCACGGAGGCGCGACCGAGACCGGGCGTCAGCAGCAGCCGCAACCACGCCGCGAGACCGCTGGCGTCATCGGCCGCCATGCCCGGCGCTGCGGCTGAACGTCTCAGGGCTGGCTGAAACGATCACCCGGCTTGACCGGGTCTTCCGACTGGATGATCAGCGCGTACGACACGCGATCGAACACCCGGAACACGAACAGCGTACCCACGCGCTCGTCGGGCAGCTTCATCATCGGCCTGGCGGAGTCGGTGGTGTCGGCGGCATAGCTGCCATCGCGCCATAGCGCCATGACATGTCCACGCTCGATGCCGTCCTTCATGCCCTTGTTGATCGTGACGATCTGGTTCTGTCCGGCCGAGATCGCTTCCCCGTAGATCGTGACGATGCGACCTTTGATCGGTTGCGCCGGCGCATGCGGCACGTAAGCCGCATAGTCGCGCGGCGGCACCGGGGCGAGGCGGTCGCCGACACCGGCCTCCTGGCGGATGCTGGTCATCTTGAACGTGGCCGGAACGATCTGCGCGGTCTTGCCGTCGAGCGAAGCTTGCAGGCCGCCGTCGCGCACGAACTCGGCCGTGCCAACGTAGCGTGCCTCGTAGCCCAGGACCTCGCCGCTGTCAGGGTCGTACAGCGGAACCGCTTCGCGGAACACGCGGAAATCGCGATTGCCTTTGAGTTCGCCGCGCACGTACGCGGTTTCGCCGCGCGACAGCAACACGCGGCCCTCCTGCGAGGCCACGATGCGCGGCGCGACCGTGAGCTCGTTGGTGGAGAACACCACCGCCTCATTGAGGAACGGGCCGATCAGGTGCAGAGGGATCGACGGGATCGCGCCGTTGTCAAGCGTCTCGGCACGCACGCGCGGCGACAGCTTGACGACGTTACCGGTGTCGGCGCCACCGACTGGCTGGCCCACGCGCAGCATGGCGCGATCGCCGACCTTGACGAGGTGCAGGACCTGGCCGGGATAGATCAGGTGCGGGTTCTTGATCTGCTCGAGATTCATGCCCCACAACTCAGGCCAGCGCCACGGCGAGCGGAGGAACAGCTTGGAGATATCCCACAGCGTGTCGCCGCGCGCGACCGTGTGCGAGTCGGGTGCGTTGGGCGACAACTCACTCAGCGGCACGCCGGCTTGCGCGACCTGATTGGCGGTGTTGCGCCACTCTTCGGTGACGGGAAGATTGACGGCCCAAGCCGGTACAGCCGCGGCCACGAGCGTTGCGCCGACCCACAGGGACAACCGCTTTAGGGGATGGCTGTGGACTTGCTCGCTTCGGTTCATGTGGGCGCTCTCCGCGGTTGGCGATGCCAAAATCCGGGCTCCATCCCCGGCCTTGGACCGCATGTCGCCGTCGCCCCTCCCAAAGGCGCGACAATGCTCATGCTTCGCGGGAGATTCTGCCCATAAACCATTGATGCCGCAATGAAACTTGGCGCAGTCGCGCCAGTGTGTGCAGCCCATCACAGGTTTGCCCTGTTGCGGACCCTCCACAGTGCCGAACCCTGTAGCCAACTGTTCATCAATTCACGACCATGGCCTTGCTCAACATCCTGCGCTACCCCGATGCGCGCCTGCACACGGTCGCCAAGCCGGTGGTGGAAGTGGATACACGTGTTCGTCAGCTCGTCGACGACATGCTGGAGACGATGTACGCAGCCGACGGTGTGGGCCTTGCCGCCACACAAGTGGACATGCACGAGCGCGTGATCGTGATCGACACCTCCGAGCACCGCGATCAACCGCTGGTGTTGATCAACCCCGAGTTGACTTGGCGCAGCGAAGCGCGTGTGGTCGGTGAGGAGGGGTGCCTCTCGGTGCCGACGATCTACGACAAAGTCGAGCGCCACGAGTCGGTGACGGTGGCGGCGCTCGGACGCGACGGCCAACGCTTCGAGCGCACGGTTGAAGGGCTGACCGCCGTCTGCGTGCAGCATGAGATGGATCATCTGGTGGGCAAGGTGTTCGTCGAATACCTGAGCCCGCTCAAGCGCGACCGGGTGCGCGCAAAGATGCAAAAGCGCGCGCGCGAGGAGCAGCAGGACCGCCAGCGCGCATGAACCCGCGGCGCCGCCCCAGAAACGACTGCCGGCAGGCACAGCGCGGAGTCTTCGGATGAGGCTGGCGTTCGCCGGCACGCCGCCGTTTGCGGCCACCGCGCTGCAGGCGCTGTTGTCAGCCGGACACGAGGTCGTGCTGGCGCTGACGCAGCCCGACCGTCGCGCCGGGCGCGGCATGCATCTGCAGGAGTCGGCTGTCAAGACGTTGGCGCAGCGGCACGGTCTGTCCCTGACGCAACCGAGTGGACTGAAACTGGATGGCCGCTTTCAGGCCGAGGCGCGGGCAGCGCAAGAGGCTCTGCGTACCGCGCGGCCCGACGCCGTCATCGTCGCTGCATACGGGCTCATCCTGCCCGCGTGGCTGCTCGAGCTGCCGCGCTGGGGTTGCCTCAACATCCATGCGTCGCTATTGCCTCGCTGGCGAGGCGCCGCACCGATCCAGCGGGCGATCGAAGCGGGCGACCGCGAAACCGGCATCACCATCATGCAGATGGATGCCGGCCTCGATACCGGCCCTTGTCTGTTGACGCGCCGCACGTCGATCGAGCCTGGTGAAACCGGCGCCAGCTTGCACGACCGTCTGGCAACGATGGGCGGTGTGCTGATCGTCGATGCCTTGCAAAGGCTTGCTCGCGGCAGCCTGCCGGCGACTCCGCAGTCAAACGATGGCGTCACCTACGCGCGCAAGATCGAGAAACACGAAGCAGCGCTCGATTGGCGCCACAGCGCCGTGGCGTTGGAGCGACGCGTGCGAGCGTTCGATCCGTTTCCGGGGGCGACGCTGACGGATGGGAGCCAGGCCGTCAAAGTGTGGCGCGCCACGGTCGATGCGGCCGGACGCGGCGAGCCAGGCGAGGTGCTGTCCACGCTGCCCGGGCCGCTGCGCGTGGCCTGCGGTGACGGCGCGCTCGAGTTGCTCGAGTTGCAGCGCGCCGGCGGCCGACGGGGACCGGCGTCACAGGCCTTCCCGGCCGGCCCGCCGCAACCCGGACAGCGACTTTTACTGCCAGCCGATTGAACTGCGCGGCGCCAGCCGCATCTACGCCCCAGTCACCACGCGAGGACGCCACATGTTCAATCTGATGAAAACCGCCATCCTGATGGCGGCCATCACGGCGCTGTTCATGTTCCTGGGCCAGATGTGGGGCGGGCGCAGCGGCATGATGCTCGCACTCGCGATCGCGCTGGGCCTCAACTTCTTCAGCTACTGGTTCAGCGACAAGATCGTGCTGCGCATGACCAACGCGCGCGAGGTCGACGAACACACGGCGCCTCACTTCGTGCGCATGGTGCACGAGCTGGCCACCAAGGGCGGTCTGCCGATGCCGCGTGTGTACCTGATCGACGAGCAGGCACCCAACGCATTCGCCACCGGCCGCAACCCGCAGCACGCCGCGGTGGCCGCCACCACCGGCATCGTGCAACTGTTGAGCGAACGCGAGCTGCGCGGCGTGATGGCGCACGAGCTGGCACATGTCAAACACCGCGATATCCTGATCTCGACCATCAGCGCCACGATGGCCGGTGCGATCGGCATGCTGGCCAACATCGCGATGATGTTTGGCGGCCGCGACAGCGAGGGTCGACCGACCAACCCGATTGCTGGCCTTCTGGTGGCGATCCTGGCGCCGATCGCCGCCAGCCTGATCCAGATGGCGATCAGCCGGGCCCGCGAGTTCGAGGCCGACCGGGGTGGCGCCGAATTGTCGGGCGACCCCGAGGCGCTGGCCGCGGCGTTGCAGAAGATCCATCGCTTTGCACAAGGCATTCCGATGGAGGCCGTGGAGCGCCACCCCGAAACCGCGCAGATGATGATCATGAATCCGCTGTCCGGCGGCGGCTTGCGCGGGCTGTTTTCGACCCACCCCTCGACCGAAGAGCGGGTCGAGCGCCTGTTGGCGATGGCAGTGCGGCGCTGAAGCCTCGGGGACAGCCGCCGCCGGTCTCAAGTTGGCGTGGCGGTGGCCGATATGCCGGGGGTCTAGCCCCAACAACGCAGGCCCTGCCATGCAATCACGTCTTTCCGCTGCCCTGCTGTGCGCCCTGTTCGGCGTTACTGGCTGCAACCTGTCCGGCGGTGAATCGGCCGACGCGGTGGCCGCGCGCCGTGAAGCTGACGGCAAGGCCGTCGGTGGCGCCTGTCGCCACGCGGGTCGCGCGATCGAAGATTGCTACACGCTGAATCGACGGGCCGACAAGGCCGCCGTGTACGCCGGCTGGCGCGAGATGAACGACTACATGCGCGAGAACAAGCTCGAGCCGGTGGCGCCCTCGCTCAACGCCGAAACCGTGGCGCAGGCCGATGCCGACGGCAAGCGCGCGCGCGCCGACAAGTCGGCCGAGAAGTCCGGCGACAAGGCCGCAGACCGAACCGGCGACAAGGCGACCGAGAAGTCCAGCGACAAGCCCCGCACCAAGGACAGCGGATCGGTGGGCTCCGAAAAGTCGCGCAAGAGCGATTCCTGATCGCTTGCGGGCGCAGGTCCGGCGCCGCGCTGCAGCCGGTCGGCGAATGCAGCACCCCAATCGCGCCAGGCGCCGGTTTGTCGCGCG
>DATKJN010000661.1:0-4785 GCA_035543655.1 Burkholderiaceae bacterium
GACCCGCCGGGCGGCCACGGGCAGATCAGGTTGATCGGCCGGCTCGGGAACTTCTCCTGCGCGAGCGCGAGGCCAGGGCTCGACAGCATCGCCGCGGCGGCGCCCGCGTGTTGCAGCACGCTGCGGCGCGTGGGACGTGAACGAAACACACTCATCGACAGCTCCCGAAAGAAGTCCGCATCGTCGCTGCTTGCGCGTGCGCCGCCAAGCGGGATTTCCGCATGCGGTGTCACTCAGGTGCCAGTGGTGCGCTGCGCGATCGCTCAGCGCGCGATCCGCTCAAGCGATCGCGCGTTCGAGGTCGCGTTTCAGCTGCCCCGCATGTTCGCGATAGTCCACCTCGAGCGTGTAGCGCGGCGAGTCCACATAACGCTGGCGCAGCGCCTTGAGGTGCGCATCGATCTCGGCGTGCATGGTCGCTTCGTCAGGCAATGGCACCGCGCCGGCCAACACGGCGGCCAGCCAGCGTGCTTGCACCTCGACCAGCGGAATCGTCGGCCCGATCGGTTGCACCAGGCCGATGAAGTGCAGCCCCGGCCGGCCCGGCACCGCGATGCGCCGGTACAGCCGCGCCTCGTGGTCGCGCACCGCGAACACGTCGGGGTCGAGGAACGGGAACCGCGTGTCGTAGCCGGTGGCGTAGACGATGGTGTCGAAGGCCTCGCGGCTGCCGTCGGCGAACGACACCGCATCGCCCTGCAGTTCGCGCACGTCGGGCTTGATCGCGATCCAGCCGTGACCCACGCAGCTCAGCAGGTCCTGGCTCACACAGGCATGTTCGCGCCACACCGGATGTGCCGGCCGTGGAATGCCGAAGCGGCGCTGGTCGCCGATCGCCAGGAACGCCAGACGCGACACGATCGTGCGCGTCCAGCGCGTCGGCAGGCGCAGGTGCCGGTTGAGAAAGCCGCTCCAGCGATCGGTGGGAATGCCCATGATGTATTTGGGCATCAACCACGCACCGCGCCGCGTCGACAGGCAGACCCGTCGCGCGCTGCGGCACAGGTCGACCGCGATGTCGACGGCGGAGTTGCCGATGCCCACCACCAGCACGCGCTGTCCTTCGAACGGCGACGCCGTGCGGTAGTGGTGCGAATGCATCTGCCGGCCCTCGAAGCGGCCGGCGAACGTGGGCCAGCGCGGCGACCACAGGTGCCCGTTGGCCACCACCACGGCACGCCAGTCGCGGCCCGTGCCGTCGGCCAGCGTGACCTGCCAACGCCCGTCGGCGCGCGGCTCGACGCGCTGCACCTCGCTGCCAAAGCGCACGTGCTCGCGCACGCCGAAGCGATCGGCATACGACTCGAGGTAGGCACACATCTGCTCGTGCGACAGGTAGTCGGGCAGGTGCTCGGGGATCGGGAAGTCGGGATAACCGAGGCTCTTGCGGCTGGTGTCGATGTGCAGGCTGCGGTACGCCGACGACTGGCCGTTGTCGTTCTCGTAGCGCCACATGCCGCCGAGTTGCGTGCCCTTCTCGAAGATCTGGAAGGCGATGCCGCGTGCCTTCAGCGCCTTGCCCGCGCACACGCCGGACGAGCCGGCGCCGATGATGCAGATGTCAGGTGCGTTCATGCCGTGGCGTCGAGGTGGTCGTCGATCAGCGCGTCGAGCGACACGCTGCCCGACAGGCCGAGCGCGCGCGCAGGCGCCGAATCGAAGCGCTGCGGCCACTGCTCGACGATGGCCTGCAGCGCGGCATCGGGCTGCCAGTGCGTGCGCCCGAGTGCAGTCGGGCTGCCGCGGCGTTGCGGCACCGCGGCCACCGCATCGATCAGCTCGCCCACGCGCACCGACAGCGAGGGCAGGTTCATCGTGCGAAACGCACCGACCGCGTCGACCGGTGCGTCGGCCAGGCACAGCAGCGCACGCGCCACCGCCTGCACCGACGAGACCACCATGCGCGTCTCGGGCGCCAGCGGGCACACGGTGTCGACACCCCGCAGCGGCTCGCGCACCAGCGAGGCCACACGGTCGGACACCGACGCCACCGGCGGGCCGGGCCGCGTCAGCACGATCGGCAGGCGCAGCGCACGGCCATCGACGAACCCTTTGCGCGACGCATCGTTCAGCAGCAGCTCCACCACCGCCTTGTGCGTGCCGTACGACGTGAGCGGTGTGCGCGCCACTTCGTCATCCACCGTTTCCGGCAGCGCGCCGCCGAAGGCGGCGATCGAACTGCTGAACAGCAGCCGCGGCGCTCGTGGCTGCTGGCGACAGGCGTCGATCAGCTGCAGCATGCCCATCACATTGACCTGCAGGCCACGCTCGAAGTCCGCTTCGGCCTGCTGCGTCAAAGTGGCGCCGAGCGCGAACACCCGATCGAAAGGCCGCGCGAACAGCGCGCGCAACACCGACGCGTCGGTCGCGTCGCCGGTCACGTCGGTGACACGGCTGCTGGGCGGGCCCGCCGGCGGCGACACGTCGAGCGCGACGATCTGCGCCTCGCCTGGTTGTTGCAGCAGCGCGCGCGTGAGATGCCGACCGATGAAGCCGCGCGCGCCGGTGATGAGCACCCGCATCGAAGAGGATTTCCCGGGAACAGAAGACCCGCGCAGCGTAGCATCGCCGCCAGCCACACCCCGGTTCGCCGCCATGCGCCAACCATGGCTCGAGGGCCGCAACTGAAAGGAATGTCCGGATGAGCGCGATGCGCAACTCCCGCTGGACCCAACGCCCCGAAGGCTCGACCTGGGGCGACTTCGGTGCCGACGACCAGATCGGCCGCTTGAACCTGCTGACGCCCGCCAAGGTGAAGCAGGGCATCGCGGAGGTGAAGGACGGCTTGTCGTTCTGCTTGAGCCTGCCGCTGAACTACCCCGGCGAGTCCAAGCTCAACGCGCGCCGCAAGCCGCCGCAGATCAAGCCCACTAGCGCGCAGGGCAAGCCGGTTCTGAACTTTGCCCTGAGGGAGCTCGACGCGCGCAACACCGACGTGATCTGCGACGACCAGGTGCTGATGACCTTGCAGTACAGCACGCAGTGGGACAGCTTCGCGCACGTCGGCTCGTGGTTCGACGCCGACGGCGACGGCGAGCCCGAGATGGTCTACTACAACGGCTACCGCGCGCACCAGCACATCAAGGGCCCGAGCGACTACCAGTTCGTCGGCGACCCCTGCGACGGCCCGTCGTGCGCCGAGGCGCTGGGCATCGAGAACTTCGCCGTCAAGGCGATCCAGGGCCGCGCGGTGCTGGTCGACCTGCACAAGCATTTCGGCGACGAGCGCAAACTGATCGACGCCGCCACGCTGCAGCGTGTGCTCGATGCCGACCAGGTCGTGATCGAGAAGGGCGACATGGTGCTGCTGCACACCGGCTTCTCCACGTTGATCATGGGCATGAACCTCAAGCCCGACATCGACGTGTTGAACAAGGCCTGCCCGGCGCTCGACGGCCGCGACCCGGGCCTGCTCAACTGGATCACCGAGTCCGGCGTGGTGGCGCTGTGCGCCGACAACTATGCGGTGGAGCACTACCCGGCGCGCGAGCAAGCTGGCCAGCGCCCCGCGCTGCCATTGCACCAGCACTGCCTGTTCAAGCTCGGCGTGCCGCTCGGCGAGCTGTGGTGGCTCAACGACCTGGCGCTGCATTTGCGCAGCGCGGGCCGCAGCCGGTGCCTGCTCACCGCGCCGCCGCTGCGGCTGCCCGGGGCGGTGGGCTCGCCGGTGACCCCGGTGGCCACCGTGTAGTGCGCGGGGCGGGGCCGGCGAGCTAGGATAGGCCGATGGATCCGATCCTGTTGGCGCGCATGCAGTTCGCCGCCAACATCACCTTCCACATCCTGTTCCCGACGATCAGCATCGCCCTGGGCTGGCTGCTGCTGTTCTTCCGCTGGCGTTATCTGGTGGCCACGGTGGCCGACGTGAAGCAGTCCTGGCTCAACGCCTATCGCTTCTACACCAAGGTGTTCGCCTTGACCTTCGCGCTCGGCGTGGTGAGCGGCGTGGTGATGAGTTTCCAGTTCGGCACCAACTGGCCGGGGTTCATGGAGCGCGCCGGCGACGTCGCGGGCCCGCTGCTCGCCTACGAGGTGTTGACCGCGTTCTTTCTCGAGGCCGGCTTTCTCGGCATCATGCTGTTCGGCCATGGCAAGGTGAGCGAGCGGGTGCATCTGTGGGCCACGTTCTTCGTCGCCTTCGGCACCACGCTCAGCGCGTTCTGGATCCTGGCGCTGAACTCCTGGATGCAGACGCCCACCGGCCACTCCGTGGTCGACGGCCGCTTCGTGGTCGACGACTGGCTGCGCGTGATCTTCAACCCGTCGTTCCCGTACCGGCTCACGCACATGCTGCTGGCCTCGACGCTGACCTGCGCGTTCCTGCTGGCCGGCCTGAGCGCGTGGCAGCTGCTGAAAGGCTCGGCACCCGCCTCGGCACCCAAGGTATTGCGGGTGGCGCTGACGCTGGCCGCGCTGCTGATCCCGCTGCAGATCTTCGTCGGCGACCTGCACGGGCTCAACACGCTGGAGCACCAGCCGCAGAAGGTGGCGGCGATGGAAGCCGTGTGGGAGACCACACGCGGCGCGCCGCTGCTGCTGTTTGCCGTGCCCGACGGCGAGCAGCGCGCGAACCACTTCGAGATCGCGATCCCCAAGCTGGCCAGCTTCATCCTGCGCCATGACTTCGACGCCGAGATCCAGGGGCTGAACGATTTCCGCGACCGGCACCCGCCGGTGTTCGCGGTGTTCTGGTCGTTCCGCGTGATGGTCGGCATGGGCGTGCTGATGCTGCTCACGAGCTGGGTGGGCTGGTGGATGTACCGCCGCAGCGGCTGGCAGGCCGCC
>DATKJN010000662.1:0-3262 GCA_035543655.1 Burkholderiaceae bacterium
CGTCTTGCCTTCGAGCACCTCGAGGAACGCACCGCCGCCCGTCGAGATGTAGCCCACGTCCTTCTCGATGCCGTATTTGGCGATCGCCGCCAGCGTGTCGCCGCCGCCGGCGATGCTGAACGCCGGGCTGGCGGCGATGGCCCGCGCGATCGCCTCAGTGCCCTTGGCGAAGGCGTCGAACTCGAACACCCCCACTGGCCCGTTCCAGACGATCGTGCCTGCGGACTTGAGCCGGTCGGCCAGGTGCGCCGCCGTTCGTGGGCCGATGTCGAGGATGAGGTCGTCGTCCGCGACGTCGGCGGCCGCCTTCACGGCGGCAACTGCGTCGGCTTTGAACTCCTTGGCGACCACCACGTCGACCGGAATCGGCACCTCGGCGCCACGTGCTTTCATGGCCCGCATCACCGCATGTGCCTGGTCTACCAGATCGGGCTCGGCAAGGCTCCTGCCGATCGGCAACCCGGCGGCGAGCATGAACGTGTTGGCGATGCCGCCGCCGACGATGAGCCCGTCTACCTTGTCGGCCAGGCTCTGCAGGATCGTGAGCTTGGTGCTCACCTTGCTGCCCGCCACGATGGCCAGCAATGGCCGCTTCGGGGCTTGCAGCGCCTGCGTGAGGGCGTCGATCTCGGCGGCGAGCAACGGGCCGGCGCAGGCGATCTTGGCGAACTGGGCGATGCCGTAGGTGCTGGCTTCGGCGCGGTGGGCCGTGCCGAAGGCGTCGTGCACGAAGATGTCGCACAACGCGGCCATCTTGCGCGCGAGGCTCTCGTCGTTCTTCTTCTCGCCCTTGTTGAGCCTGCAGTTTTCAAGCAGCACCACGTGGCCGGGCGACACGCCGACACCATCCACCCAGTTCTCGCGCAGCGGCACCTCGCGGCCCAACAGTTCGCCCAGGCGCTGCGCCACCGGTGCCAGCGAGTCTTCGGGCTTGAACTGGCCCTCGGTCGGTCGACCCAGGTGCGACGTGACCATCACCGCGGCGCCGGCGTCGAGCGCCATGCGAATGCATGGCAGCGAGGCGCGAATCCGCGTGTCTTCGGTGATGGCGCCGCTGTCATCCTGTGGGACGTTGAGGTCGGCTCGTATGAAGACACGCTGGCCCTTGACGCGGCCTTGGGCGATCAGGTCGTGAAAGCGGAGTATGTTCATCGGTCGATGCAGATAGTGAATTGAGATGCCAGGTGCTGGCTCACCAGCCCAGCCCGAGGCGCAACGCCAGCAGCACCGCGGTGCCGACCACAATGGTGCCGAACATGTCGCGACGCCAGAAGTACCAGCCGGTGGCTGCAGCGGCGCCGAACAAGCGGGGATCCTTCCAGGTGTTGATGAGTTGGCCCTGTGTCATCACGATCTCGGGCGCGACCACCGCCACCATGGCCGCCAGCGGTGCATAGCGCAAGCCTTCGAGGAGCCACGCCGGAACGGGCAGCTGCGCGCGCTGCAGAAAGAAGAACCCGCGCGTGACGAGCGTGATCGCTGTCATGCCGATGATCGCCAGGGCGATTTCGAGGTCGCTCATACGGTCATGCCGCCTTCGCCGTCGCCTTGGGCCGTGCATGCTCGATCACCACACCCACGGCGACGGCCGCGGCGATCGCCACCAGAATGTTCAAGCGCAGCGGCAGTGCATAGGCCGCGACCGCCGCACATGCAGCCACGCCGGCAGCGATCCACGTCGCGCGGTCGGACACCAAGGTGTAGGTCAGCGCCAGCAGCGCCGTGGTGCCGGCGAAACTCAAGCCCCATTGCATCGGCAGGTGGTGCGCCAGCGCAATGCCCAACAACGACGACAGCTGCCACGAGCCCCAATTGACCGCCATGCCACCCCAGAAGTACGGCCACTGTTCGGGCGCGGGCTTTGGGTCGGGAAAGCGGCGCACGAAGGTCACAAAGTTCAGGTCGGCGCTGAAGTAGGCCACCGCCAGGCGCCAGCGCAGCGGCAGGTGCACCCAGTAGGGGCGCCACTGCAGACTGAAGATCACGAAGCGCAGATTGACGCACACGACCGTGGCCCACACCACCCACAGCGGCGCGCCGCTGGCGATGAGCGGCAGCGAGGCGATCTGCCCGGTTCCAGAAAACACCACCAGCGACATCACCAAGGCCCATCCGATGCCCAGGCTGCTGTTGGCCATTGCAACGCCAGCGACGACGCCCCACGCCGAGATGCCCAATGCGATGCCGGTCATCTCGCGGGCACCGCGCCGAAACTCCGGGTGGTGCCACAGGGCCGGTGCCCCGGCCGAAACTTCACTCATGCGCCGATTGTCCTACGGCGCCTCGACGGGCCTCGCCGTCAGGGCTTCAGCGCTTGCGAACGCTGCCCGAGCCGGCGACCGAACGCTGCACGCTGGGGTCTCCGCTGTACAGCACGTCGCCCGACCCGGCGATGCTGGCCGCGAGCTTGCGAGTCGCGTGCACGGTCACGTCGCCCGAGCCAGCGATGCCGACCGTGACGTCATCGCTGCGCAACTCGCCCGCGTCGATATTGCCCGATCCGGCTAGCTCAATGGACACGCGCCCCGCCAGGCCCGCCAACGACAGGTCGCCCGATCCTGCGAGGCTGACCGCCAACTCGTCGGTGCGCAAACCGCTGGCGCGCAGGTCGGCCGAGCCTTTGATCGACAGAGACAGGCGTGGCACCTTCATGTCGTCAATTTCGATGTCACCCGAGCCCGCGCTGGCCACCGCTCGCACTTGGGGCGCTGTGACCTCGACCACCACAGGCAACTGGCTGCGCGCCACCGCCCCCCGCTTCCAACGCAGTAGCAGCGACTGGTTGCTTTCGACCACGGTTTCGACAAGCGACAGCAGATTCGAATCACCGCGCACCACCACCGACGTCGTGTTGCCTTGCTTGAGCTTGAGCGCGATGCTGCCGTTCAGCGCGATGGCGTTGAAGTCAGCGACGGTGCGCGATTGGCTCGCGGGCTTGCCATCGCCGACCACCGTCTCTGCCCACACTGCGGGTGCGGCGGCCAAAGACAGCAGCACAAGCATCGCCCAGAGCAGCAGTCCCGGCGGGGCTGTGCGCGCGATCGGAGCGTGAGGTCGATTCATCGCGGACTCCTGTAGAAACAGGCGCAATCATGCAGATGATCAGGTGATGTGGGCTCGACGCGCGACAAACCGGCGCCTGGCGCGATTGGGGTGCTGCATTCGCCGACCGGCTGCAGCGCGGCGCCGGACCTGCGCCCGCAAGCGATCAGGAATCGCTCTTGCGCGACTTTTCGGAGCCCACCGATCCGCTGTCCTTGGT
>DATKJN010000663.1:0-2895 GCA_035543655.1 Burkholderiaceae bacterium
TGCTCCTGCCACCAACCGAAATCCTTGCCGCGATAGCGGCGCGGAACGCGGCGGTGGCGTCCGACCGACAGGTACACATCGCGACCGCTGCACAGCAGGTCTTCCGCGATCTGCCATCCGGAGGCACCTGAGCCCACGACCAGGACCTTGCCCGGTGGCAGCTGCCGCGCATGGGTGTAGCAGTTGGCGGTGACCTGGCAGGTGGTCAGCGGGAGCCGGTTGCAGAACGGCGGCACGACCGGCCGTTGGTACGGCCCGGTCGCCACCACCACGTTGAGCGCTTCCAAGCTGAAGGTGTCGGTCTCGATGCGCAACCGCCCCGATGGCGCTTGGTGCAGTTCGGTGACCCGCACACCGCAACGAAGCGGCGGCGTGATTCGCTTGGCGTATTCCTCGAGGAACTGCACGACGCCGTCGCGATGCATGAAGCCGTCTGGCTCGGCGCCCTCGTACGCATAGCCGGGCAATCTCAGCATCCAGTTCGGAAACTGGAAGGCCAGCGAATCCCAGCGTTCGCTTCGCCAGCGCTCCACCACACGCCCACGTTCGAGCACGACATGCTCGCGCCCGAGCTGGCCGAGATGGTGGCTCATCGACAAGCCAGCCTGGCCCGCGCCGACCACCACGGTCTCCACTCGCTCCATGACGAGCCAACGAAAGCGCGGAAGGGGCTACTCCGGCTTCAGGCCGGCGTCGCGGGCCGCCTTGGCCCAATCGGACAGTTGCTCCTTGAGGAAGGCGGCGAACTCCGCCGGCGTGGCGCCGCTGGGCTCGACGCCCTGCATCTGCAACTGCTCGCGCACGTCGGGTCGTTTCAGGATGGCGTTCACCTCGCGCGAGATCAGATCGATGCGCTCCGTCGGGACTTTCGCCGGCGCGAACAAGCCACCCCAGATCAGCATCGAGAGCTGCGGCATGCCCGCTTCGGCGGCGGTCGGCACGTCGGGCAGCAGCGTGCTGCGCGTGGGCAGCAGCGTCGCCAGCGCGCGCAACTTGCCTTGCTTGACCAGCGGCGCGACGACCGCGCCGCTGGCAACCATCAAGTGCACGCGTCCATCCACCAGATCGGGCACCGCGAGCGGCTCGCCTTTGTACGGCACGTGCACGAGGTTGACCTTGGCTGCGGACATCAGCTGTGCGGCGGCGAGCACGCCGTTGACGTTGCCCGAGGCGTAGTTGAGCTTGCCGGGATGGGCGCGCGCGTGCTCGATCAGCTCGGCAAGGGTCTGCGCCGGGGTGCTCGGGTGGACCACCAGAAAGAACGCGAATCGCACCACCGGCGTGATCGGTGCGAAGTCGTTCACCGGATCGTAGGGCGGGTTCTTGCGCAGCGTGGGCACGCCGAGCATCTGGGTGTTCCCCGCGAACAGCAGCGTCTGGCCGTCCGCTGGCGATCTGGCAGCGAACTCGGCCGCGGTTGCGCCGTCGGCTCCGGGACGGTTGTCGATGACCACGGGCTGGCCCAGTGCCTTGGACAGTGGCGGCGCAATGATGCGCGCGACGCTGTCGGCGGCGGCACCCGGGGGGAAAGGCATGACGATGCGGACCGCGGACTGCGCGCTGGCGATGCCGGCGCTGGCCCAACCCACTGCCAAGGTGCACGCAACGATCAGGGCTCTCATGGTCTTCCTCCGTCCGATGGCATGGACGTCATGTTTCCGCACAAGCACTGCAGCTGTCATGATCCCTGCGTCCCGAGGCGCAAGCGGCGTTCGGCGCGGCAGGCCGAATCCGGGACCGATGTCCCGCATCGGACGCAGCGGGCTCAATCTCCCAGGCCGGCCTTGCGCGCGAACACCACCGCCTGGGCTCTGCTGCGCAAGGACAGCTTGTCGAAGATGTGCGAGACCGTGTTGCGCACCGTCTTCTCCGAGACCGCGAGCTGCACCGCGATGCTGCCGTTGTCCATGCCTCGCGCCACGAGGTCCAGCACCTCGCGCTCGCGGCGTGTCAGCGAGGCGAGGACCGCCACAGCCGGCGCGCTGTCGGGGTCACGCGGCAGGAAGGCGCGGAACTCGTCGATCATCTGGGTGAACGCAGGCTCACCCTCGATCGGCATGTAGTTGTTCGCATCGAGCTGAACGAAGCGCGCCTGTTGCACCGACGACGCCACCAGGCGTGCCTCTTCAACCGGCATCAGCGCCGCACCGCGCACGTGCACCACGAGCACCGGGCACGCGATGCGCGGCAGCAGCGCCGAGACATCGGTATCGCCGGTCGCCATGATCATGCGCGCCGCGAGAAGCGCTGGTGCCGATTCGCGATAGAGCTCGTTGAGCTCGGCCACCTGGGCGGGTGTCGCATGGGGAAACATCTGCGTGGACTGCACCTGCCGGAAAGCCGGGTTGTCTGCGTCCCACCCCAGCTCGACGAGCTTGACGAAAGCCCGAAAGCGCTCTTTTTCTTCGCGGCTGGTTTCGGGGCGTCGCAGGGTGCCGCGTGCGATGGGCGCGGTCAAGAGCAGATGGCTGACGCGCTCCGGGTGGAGCGCGGCGAACGCGATGGCGGTGAGCGAACCGGCCGATGTCGAGCCCCACAGCGCGAAGCGCTTGAGCTTCGCGTGCATGGCCACCGCATCGAGGTCCGCGACGAAGGTGTCGATCGACACGTCACCGCCACCCTCCGACAAGCCGTAGCCGCGTGGGTTGTAGCGGTACAGCGTGTAGTGTCCGCTCAGCTCGCGAAACAGCGGGCCCAGGATGGCTGTGCGCCAATCGCGATCGACGTTCGACATCCATGTGGCGGCGCGGACCAACGGATACCCGTGGCCGGATACCGCATAAGCGATGCGCAGCGCATCGGTGGTCTGTGCAAATCGGATTTCCTGACGAAATGGAACCATGCGGCATCCGCGCCCCTGTGCGCCGGACCAAGGCAGCGCATTCTGCCTTGCTA
>DATKJN010000664.1:0-3016 GCA_035543655.1 Burkholderiaceae bacterium
CACATCGGGTTGTCCAACGAAACCCCGTGGGGCGTGGCCGAGTTCGTGCGCGTGGCCGAACAACACGGGCTGGCGCGCGTGGTGAGCGTGCAGAACCCGTATGCGCTGGTCAACCGCGTGGTCGACAACGGCCTCGACGAGGCATTGCATCGCACCGGCGTGTCGCTGCTGGCGTATTCGCCGTTGGGCTTCGGCACGCTCACCGGCAAGTACGACGGCGCGGGCTTCGATCCGGCGCGGCCCGAACTCGGACGGCTGGCGCGTTTTGCCGGCATGCGCACGCAACGCTGGGCGCGCGCCGAGACGCTGGCGGCCGCGCGCCGCTACAACGCGCTGGCGCGCGAAGCCGGGCTCACGCCGACGCGCATGGCGCTGGCCTTCGTGTACCACAACTGGCGCGTGGCGAGCACGCTGGTCGGCGTGACCACGCGGGCGCAGCTCGACGAATGCCTCGACGCCTGGGACACCCAGCTGTCCGACGAACTGCTGTCGCGCATCGACGCGATCCGGCGCGAGATGCGCGACCCGGCGCAATGATGTTGGCCCCCATGCTCACTTCGTGCGCTGCCCCCCGAGGGGGCGCTGTCGGGCTTGGGGCGGCCCGGCGCCCGCCTGGTCGAGCGTGATGGCCAAGAAGGACAAACACGTCAGCGCCACGCCGGCCACCGACTGGCTGCGCGCGCACGGCGTCGGGTTCACCGAGCATCCCTACGACTACGTCGACCACGGCGGCACGGCAGAGTCGGCGCGCCAGCTCGGCGTGGACGAGCATGCCGTGGTCAAGACGCTGGTGATGCAGGACGACAAGGCCGAGCCGCTGATCGTGCTGATGCACGGCGACGCCTCGGTTAGCACCAAGAACCTGGCGCGCGCGATCGCGGTGAAAAGCGTCGAGCCCTGCAAGCCCGAGGTGGCGCAACGCCACAGCGGCTATCTGGTCGGTGGCACCGCACCGTTCGGCACCCGCAAGGCGATGCGCGTGTTCGTCGAGGCCAGCGTGCTCGAGCTGCCGCGCATCTTCATCAATGGCGGGCGGCGCGGCTACCTGGTGGGCATCGCGCCGTGCGTCTTGACCGATCAGCTGGGCGCCGTGGCGGTGCACTGCGCGATCTGAACGACACGGAGGCCCTCGATGCGGCTCGTGCTTGGGTTACGACGGTTGGCGCTGTGGCTGTCGGCTTTCGCCGTGACCACCGCCATGGCACAGGTGCCCGCGCTCAAGCTCGTGGCCAAGGACCTGGTCGCGCCGATCCAGCTCGAAGAACTGCCCGATGGCAGCGGCCGCATGCTGGTGGTGCAGCAGAACGGGCTGGTGAGGGTGCTGATGGCCGATGGCAGCGTCGCCGTCGAGCCGTTGCTCGATCTGCGGCCGCAAATGCTGGTGCTGGTGGACGACTTCGAGGAGCGTGGGCTGCTCGGATTCGCCTTGCATCCTGAGTTCGTGCGCAACGGCCGCTTCGTCGTCACCTACAGCGCGCCACTGCGCGCCAGCGCGCCCAGGGCGTGGAATCACACGCGGCGGGTTTCCGAGTTCCAACTCAAGCCCGGCACGCTCGGCCCGGTGGACCTGGCCACCGAGCGCGTGCTGATCGAGCAGGATTGGCCGAGCCGCAAGCACAACGGCGGCGCACTCGCGTTCGGGCCAGACGGCTTGCTCTACATCGGCTTTGGCGACAGCGGCGCTTCGCACGGCATCGGACCCAAGGTGCTGCACGAGGCGTTCGACGTGCCAGCCGCGCTGTTGATCTGGGACTTGCTCGCGCAAGACCTGCACTCGCTGTACGGCAAGGTGCTGCGCATCGACGTCGACCGCGGCTTTCCGGGCTACGCCATCCCGCCCACCAACCCGCTGGTGGGCAAGCCCGGCAGACCCGAGGTCTATGCCTGGGGCTTTCGCAACCCGTATCGCATCGCGTTCGACCGCAACGGCAGCGGCGACTTCTACATCACGGCCACCGCCGAGACGCTGTGGGAGGCTGCGTACCGGGTGCGCAGGCCGGGCAACTTCGGCTGGCCGCTGATCGAGGGCACGCACTGCCTCGATCGCCTCAAGCCGCGCGAGCCGCCGGCGACCTGTGCACGCAGCGATGCCAATGGCCAGCCGCTGGAGCTGCCGGTGGTGGAGTACGCCAACATGCAGGTGCAACACCCGGCGTCCAAACTCGGCATCCGCGGCGTCGGCACCGCGATCACCGGGGCGCGCGTCTATCGTGGCCAGGCGATCGCGCGCTTGCAGGGACAGCTGCTGTTCAGCGACTGGAGCGCAACCTTCCGGCAACCATCGGGGCAGCTGTTCACGGCCAAGCCGGGTGAGGGGACGGCGCTGTGGCCGTTCGAGCGCTTGCTGCAGGTCGACAGTCGGATCATCGGGTTGGCCGAGGACCGCGCGGGTGAGATCTACGTGCTGACGCACGAAGGGCTCGGGCCTTTCGGCGCCACTGGCAAGGTGTTCAAGCTCGTCGCGGCGCCGTGAACGACGCGGCCAGTGCTAGTGCTTCTTCGGATCGTGGGCCGGGTCGCCCAGGGCCTTGATGACGGCCTGCACCGCAACGGTCTCGCGCTTGCCGTCCTTGCCCTCGACCACCAGCGTCAGCGGCACGGTCTCGCCGGCCTTGAGTTGCTGCTTCAGGTCCATCAGCATCAGGTGGTAGCCGCCCGGCTTGAGTTCGACCGCCTTGCCGGCCGGCAACTCGAGCGCCGGCACCGCGCGCATGCGCATCGTGTCGCCCTGCATCGCCATCTCGTGGATCTCGGCCACCCCGGCCACCGGCGAGCTCACCGACAGCAGCTTGCCGCCTTGCGCCGACGTGATGTGCATGAAGGCACCGCTCGCCTTCTGTTGCGCGACCGTGCCGCGCACCCAGGCATCCTTGATCGTGGTCTGAGCGTGCGCGCTGGCGGCGATCACGAGCAGGGCCGCGGCGGCGGTGCGCGCCAGGGTGGGGTACAGCGTCATCGTTGGGTTCTCCGTCCGGGGTGTCGTTGAATCAGTGTTGGTGCCCGGGCTTCTGAGCCG
>DATKJN010000665.1:0-2081 GCA_035543655.1 Burkholderiaceae bacterium
AGGATGCGTTCGGTCGTCGTGGTCTTGCCCGCATCGATGTGGGCCATGATGCCGAAGTTGCGGTAACGCTCGATGGGAGTGGTGCGAGCCACGGCTTTCTCTCGTCTATGTCCGTGTTGCCACGGCAGGTATCTGGATGACCGAATGCCGCTCTTGGCGGCTCTCGATTTCGTCGTGCGTCGAAGCCGGCGTATTCAGCCCCTTCGACGCGGGCAAGGCCGCCTCAACGGACCTTGCGGCAGGCTCCGTTGCCGGAGCCCTCAATCACCAGCGGTAGTGCGCGAACGCCTTGTTCGCTTCCGCCATGCGGTGTGTTTCTTCGCGCTTCTTGATTGCGCCGCCGCGGTTTTCCGAGGCGTCGAGCAGCTCACCGGCCAGCTTGCGCGGCATGGTGTTCTCGCCACGCTTGCGCGCGGAATCGATCAGCCAGCGCATCGCCAGCGCCATGCGCCGCGACTGGCGCACTTCGACCGGCACCTGGTAGGTGGCACCGCCGACGCGGCGCGACTTGACCTCGACCGACGGCGAGATGTTGCCCAGCGCCTTCTCGACGACATCGAGCGCGTTCGGGTTCTTTTCCCCGATCACGTCCATGGCGCCGTAGACGATCTTTTCGGCGACGGATTTCTTGCCGCTGTACATGACCATGTTGATGAAGCGGGCGATGGTCTCGCTCCCGTGCTTCGGGTCGGGCAGGACGGTGCGTTGTGGAGTGGAGCCTTTACGCGACATGTTCGATGTTCCTAAAGAATGTCTTCATCAATCGATCGTCAGGACGATCGATCAGGACTTGGGACGCTTGGCGCCGTACTTCGAGCGGCTCTGGCGACGCTTGGCGACGCCGGCGGCATCGAGCGAGCCACGCACGGTGTGGTAACGCACGCCTGGCAGGTCCTTGACGCGACCGCCGCGGATCAGCACCACCGAGTGCTCCTGCAGGTTGTGGCCTTCACCGCCGATGTACGAGATGACCTCGTAACCATTGGTCAGGCGCACCTTGGCGACCTTGCGCAGCGCCGAGTTCGGCTTCTTCGGAGTGGTGGTATAGACGCGCGTGCAGACGCCGCGACGCTGCGGGCAGTTCGCCAGCGCGGGCGAGTTGCTCTTGTAGGTCTCGGGGTTGCGCGGCTTGCGCACCAACTGGTTGATCGTTGCCATTCGTAGCTCTTTTTGGGTGACAGGCCGGAGCCCGTTCGTGAAAACGAAGCAGGCCGCACGAATCCGGCCTGCTTAGACAGAAAAGTATAGCCCGCGTCGGACGCAAGCGTCAACGCGAGCTCTCTCGGGATCAGCGGGCCGGCGTCGATTCGCCGGTCCCGGTCCCTGTTGTTCCCGCCCTGCCCTGGGCCGAATACGAGGCGCTCCCTGCGCCTCTTTTCGTGGTCTGGGACGGCCCGGAGGCCGTCACTGGATCAGTTTCAGCTGGCGCTGGACTCCTCGCCGGCCTCGACCGTCTCCACCGGCTCGGCGGTGATGCCAGCCAGCGCCTCCATCTCCGACTCGGTCAGGCCCGAAGCGTTGCGGCGGCGCTGGGCGTGGTACGCCAGGCCGGTGCCTGCCGGGATCAGGCGGCCGACGATCACGTTCTCCTTGAGCCCGCGCAGGTTGTCGCGGGTGCCGCGGACGGCCGCCTCGGTCAACACGCGGGTGGTTTCCTGGAACGAGGCCGCGGAGATGAACGACTCGGTCGCCAGCGAAGCCTTGGTGATGCCGAGCAGCACGGGATCGAACTTCGCCGGCAGCTCGCCCTTCGGGATCGCAATGGCATTCGCCTCGATCACGCGCTGGCGTTCGGCCTGTTCCCCGTGCAGGAACTTGCTGTCGCCCTGGTCGGTGATCTCGACCTTGCGCAGCATCTGGCGAATGATCACCTCGATGTGTTTGTCGTTGATCTTCACGCCCTGCAGGCGATAGACGTCCTGGATTTCCTTGACCAGGTACGCAGCCAGCTCCTCCACGCCCTTCAGGCGCAGGATGTCCTGCGGGGTCGGCTCGCCGTCCACCACGGTCTCGCCCTTCTCCACGTGCTCGCCTTCGAACACGATGATCTGGCGGTACTTCGGGATCAGCTCTTCGTGCTC
>DATKJN010000666.1:0-2342 GCA_035543655.1 Burkholderiaceae bacterium
TGCGCCAGCGCATTGGTGATGCCTTCCTGCGCCGCGCGGTACAGCGCCAGGGCGGTCTCGTTGGGCAACGCGGCGTCGGCCAGATCGATCTGCAGGTCGACCGCGACACCGGTGTGGCTGCGTCGTGTGCGCTCGGCCAGATCGTCGAGGGCTTCGGCCAGGCCGAAGCTGTCGAGCACCAACGGTGTCAGGCGCGGGATGATGCCGTGCATCGCGTCGTACAGCCGCGACGACTCCTCGGCGATCACGCGGGCCGCCTGCGCGCACTGCGGATCGCTGGTGGCCAGCCGCTGCGCGATCGACAACGCCATGCTGCGCATCGCGGTCACCGACTGGCCGAGCTCGTCGTGCAGCTCGCGAGCGATCAGGTGGCGCTCCTGCTCCACGTGCTGGTCGAGCCAGCGCGACAGCTCGCGGCTGTCGGACAGCTGCGTCTCGGCCCGCACCGCTCGCAGCTCGGTCTCGATGTGCGTCTTCAGCTCGCCGACCATGCGGTTGAATGCCGCCCCGATCGTCGCCGCCTCGCGGCCGGGCAGGGCCGGTAGCGCAGCGTCGAAGCGGCCACCTTGCATGCGGTTGAGTGCATCGACGATCAAGCCGAACGGGCGCACCGCCCTGCCCACCTGCCAGAACACCAGCGTACTCACCAGCAACAGCAACAGTGCCGAGACAATCACCAGTTGCAGCAGGCTGTCCCACGCGTCGAGCACGGCGCGCGACGCGTTGGAGCGCACCACCAGCTTGCCACCCGGGAACTCGATCGCCTGCATCGAAGGCGGCGGCGCGACCAGCGCCTCGAACCAGTCGGGTGCGTCGCGACCTGACTTGTACGGCGACGGCGGCGAGCGGTAGAGCTCGTTGCCGCCGGCATCGAGCAGCGTGATCTCGTTGGCGCGAACACGGCCCACGCCTTCCAGGTAGGCCTGCATTGCCGGCGCGCCCTGTGCGGCGTAACGCAGCGCGGTGCGGTTGAGCAGCTGGGCCGCCACGCGATTGGCGGCCACCACCTCTTCGCTGACCGAGTCGCGCATGTGCCTCAATTGCAGCGCCACCACGGCCGCCACGAACAGCAGCGTCAACGCGGCGACGATCAGGTTGATCTTCAGCCTGAGCGTCATGCCGCGCGGTTCAAGGGGGTGTGTGTCGTCACGCGGTGATGGTATCGGCACGCCTGCGTCAGCGAATCATGAAAATCATGAGGCTCGAATCATGTTGCAAGGGCTGTGCCGCAGCGCTCGCCTCGGCCAACCTGGAGCCGGGATCCCAATCCCCGCGCTCGCCGTCCGGTGGGCGCGCCACCGGCAAAGGAGACTGTTCATGGTTTGGCAAACACCGGCCGCGACCGACATTCGGTTCGGATTCGAAATCACGCTGTACGTCGCAGCGCGCTGAGTCAATGACCCCTTTGCTCGCCGCGCTCGCGTCCCCCCGAGGGGGAGCCGGCGGCTTGGGGCGGCCCGGCCCCGCCTGACTCACGGTCGGACCGCCGCCGACCGCCGACATGCGAATCACTGTTCTCGGTTCCGCGGCCGGCGGCGGCTTTCCGCAATGGAACTGCAATTGCCGCAACTGCGCCGGCGTGCGCAGCGGCGGCGTGCGCGCCAAGCCGCGCACCCAATCGTCGATCTTCGCCTGCGCAGACGATGAAACCGACGGCGTGCTGTTCAATGCGTCGCCCGACATCCTGCAGCAGATCCGCGCGACACCTGCCTTGCAGCCCGGCCGTGCAATGCGCGACACGGCGATCGGCGGCGTCGTGCTGATCGATGGACAGGTCGATCACGCCACCGGGCTGTTCATGCTGCGCGAGCGCGGCAGCCCGCTGCCGCTGTGGTGCACCGATGCGGTGGCCGAAGACCTGACGCAAGGCAACCCGGTGCTGCGCGTGCTGGAGCACTACTGCGGCGTGGCGCGCCAGCGCATCGCGCCCGACGGCACGGCGTTCACGATCGCCGCCGCGCCGGGTCTCGAGTTGCGTGCCTTCGCGCTGGCCAGCAAGGCGGCGCCGTACTCGCCGCACCGCGACGCGCCGGCGCCGGGCGACAACATCGGCGTGCTGATCAGCGATCGCGCCAGCGGGCGCAGCGCTTTCTACGCGCCCGGGCTGGGCGCGATCACGCCGGCGCTGTTCGACACCCTGTGCGGCGCCGACGCGGTGCTGGTCGACGGCACGTTCTGGACCGATGACGAAATGCCCGCGCTCGGCTTGTCGCGTAAGACCGCACGCGACATCGGCCACCTGCCCCAGACCGGGCCCGGCGGCATGATCGAGTGGCTCGACCGCTTGCCCGCGCGCACGCGGCGCCTGCTGATCCACGTCAACAACACCAACCCGATCCTCG
>DATKJN010000667.1:0-5622 GCA_035543655.1 Burkholderiaceae bacterium
GCCTTGACGAAACGCGCGAAGTCTTCGGGGCTCGATGCGACGGCCTCGGCGGCGTCCTGCACGAGGCGCTTGCGGATGGCCTCGCTCTTCATCGCGGTGCGCGCGGCGTCGCTCAGGCGCTGCACCAGTTCGGGCGCCATCTTCGCCGGGCCGAACAGGCCGAACCAGGCGCGCGACTCGAAGCCGGGCAACGCCTCGGCGATCGCCATCACCTCTGGAAACTGCGGCAGCCGTTTGGGGCTCGTGACACCCAGCGCCCTGAGCTTGCCGGCCTGGATCAACGCGCGCGTGTTGACCACCGGCGCGAACATCAGCGGCACGTTGCCGGCCACCACATCGGCCACCGCCGGCGACGTGCCGCGGTACGGGATGTTGACGATGAACAGTTGCGCCTGCAGCTTGAACGCCTCGCCCGCCAGGTGCACCGATGAGCCGATGCCGCCGAGCGCGAAGCTCAGTTGACCCGGGCGCGCGCGTGCATAGGCGACCAGTTCCTTGGCGTTGGCCACCGGCAGCGACGGGTGCGCCACCAGCACCGAGCTCGACGTGACGAGCTGCGTGAGCGGCGTGAAGTCGGCCACCGGGTCGTACGGCAGCTTGGGGTACAGCGTGGCGTTGATCGTGTGGCTGGTGAACGAGACCAGCAGGTTGTTGCCGTCGGGTGGCGACTTGGCCACCGTGTCGGCCGCGATGTTGCCGCCGGCGCCCGATTTGTTCTCCACGATCACGTTGCGGCCGAGCAGCCGGCCCATCTCGGGTGCCAGCTCGCGTGCGATCGTGTCGGTGCTGCCACCGGGTGGTGTGCCGACCCACAGGCGGATCGGAGCGCCGCTCTGCGCGCGCGCGAGCGCAGGCGCGGCGACCAGAGCGAGCAAAGAGCGTCGTCGCAGCAGCATCATCGACCTCACAGTCCCAGGTATGCCCGCTTGAGTTCGCTCGACGCCAGCAGTTCCGCCGGTGTGCCGGCGAATCGCGGGCTGCCGTTCTCGAGCACCACCGCACGCTGCGCGATCGCCAGCGACTGCGCCACGTTCTGCTCCACCAGCAGCACCGACAACCCGTCGGCGTGCAGGCGCTGAATCAATGCGAACAGCTCTTCCACCAGCAACGGCGAGAGGCCGAGCGACGGCTCGTCGAGGATCAAAAGGCGCGGTTCGGCCATCAGGCCGCGGCCGATCGCCAGCATCTGCTGCTCGCCGCCGCTCATCGTGCCGGCCTTCTGCGTGCTGCGCTCGGCCAGGCGCGGGAAGGTGGCGAACACGCGCTCCAGGTTCGCGGTGCGCCGCTCGCGTGCGCGGGCGAACGCGCCGAGTTCGAGGTTCTCGCGCACGCTCAGGTTGGGAAAGATGCGCCGGCCCTCGGGCACCTGGATCAAGCCGGCCTTGACGATGTCGCGGTAGTGGCGGTTGGTGAGGTTGGCGCCGTCGAACGTGACGCGGCCGCCGCTGGCGGGGACCAGGCCGCACACGATGGCGTTGAGCGTGGTCTTGCCCGCGCCGTTGCTGCCGAGCAGCGCGACGATCTCGCCGGCGTGCACCTGCAGGTCCACACCGTGCAGCACCTCCACGCGGCCGTAGCCACCGCGCAGGTCCTTGACGTCGAGCAGCGCCGTCATGCCGGCTGCCTCATGCCGCCTGCAAGCGCGCCGCGGCACCGGGGCCGAGGTAGGCCTCGATCACGCGCGCATCGCTGGTCACCACGGCGGGCGTGCCTTCTGCGATCAGCTGGCCCTGCGCCAGCACCCACACGTGTTGCGCCAGGTGCATCACCGCCTGCATCACGTGTTCGATCATCAGCACCGTGACGCCACTGCTGGCGATGCCATGCACCACCGGGATCATCTCGCTCACTTCCTGCGGGTTCAGTCCCGCCAGCACCTCGTCGAGCAGCAGCAACTTGGGCCGCGTGGCGAGCGCACGCGCCAGCTCGAGCCGCTTGCGCCCGGCCACGGTGAGGTCGGCCGCCGGCTTGTCAAGTTGCGGCCCGAGGCCCACACGCGCCGCCACGCGCTCCGCCTCGGCCAGTGCGGCGCGACGGCGCGGCTCGTGCAGGTGGGCGCCGACCGCGATGTTGTCGCGCACCGTCTGCGCCGCGAACGGCTGCACGATCTGGAACGTGCGCGTGAGCCCCAAGCGGGCATTGAGGTGTGGCGCCTGGCCGGTGATGTCGCGGCCGTCGTAGTGCACGCGGCCCGCGTCCGGCTTGAGAAAGCCCGACATCAGCGCGAACAGGGTGGTCTTGCCCGCGCCGTTGGGGCCGATCAGAGCGCCCAGCGTGCCGGCGGCCAGGCGCAGGCTCACGTCCTGCACCGCGCGCAAGCCGCCGAATGCGATCGACACGCCGGACAGTTCGAGCAGGGCGTCAGCCACGGCCGCCTCGTGTCCAACGAGCGCGCAGCGCGGGCCCGAGTCCCGCCAGGCCGCGCGGCATGAACAGCACGATGCCCACCAGCACCGCGCCGTAGATCACCAGGTTCAAGCCGGGCAAGGTGCCGAACAGGTTGCGCGTGGCTTCGCCGAGCGCGTGCAGCGCGGCCGCGCCGAGCACCGGGCCCCACAACGTGCCCATGCCGCCGACGATCGCACCGACCAGCGCCTCCACGCTCACGTGCGGCCCGAACGCGATCGCCGGATCGATGTAGTGGAACACCTGCACGTAGAACGCGCCGGCCGCACCCATCAGCGCCGCCGATCCGATGGTGGCCAGCAGCTTGGTGCGATACGGGTCGACGCCGATCGCGCGCGCCGCGTCTTCGTTGTCGCGCACCGCCTGCAGTTGTGCGCCGAAGCGCGAGTGGCGCAGCCACGCCGTGGTGCCCAGCGCCACCACCACGAAGCCGAGCATCAGCACCACGAAGCCCTTGCGCGATGCGAACTGCAGCGTGGCGAACGATTCGCTGAGCGGCAGCATGAGGCCGACGCCACCGCCGGTGAAGTCGGCCGACACCGCGAGGATGCGGAACACTTCGGCGAAGGCCAGCGTCACCAGCGCGAAGTACGAGCCCTTGAGTCCGTAGCGAAACGCGAGCGCACCGACGAATGCACCGACGGCGGCGGCGATCAGCACCGCAGCCAGCAATGCGGCCCACGCGTTGACGCCGTGCGCCACCTGCAGCACCGCGCTCGCATACGCGCCGCTGCCGAAGAACAGCGCGTGGCCGAACGAGAACTGCCCGCCGAAACCACCGAGCAGGTTCCACGCCAGCGCGAGCAGCGCGGCGTACAGCGTCATCATCAGCGCGTTGAGCCACACGCCAGAGGTCAGCCACAGCGTGAGCGCCAGCACGGCGAGCGCGAAGATGACGATGCCGATGAGGTCGCGACTCACGCCTTGGCTCCGAACAGGCCGGTCGGGCGAAACAGCAGCACCGCGATGAAGATCGCAAAGATGCCGATCTGGCCCAACGATTCGCCGAGGAACAAGCCGCCGAGCGATTCGACCACGCCGATCAGCAACCCGCCGAGCAGCGCGCCGGCAAAACTGCCCATGCCGCCGAGCACGACGATGGTGAACGCCACCAGCACGAAGCCCGCGCCGACCTGCGGGTTCACGTAGTAAGCCGGCAGCAGGAAGCAGGCGGCAGCGCCCAGGCAGGCCAGCCCGATGCCGAAGCTCATCGCATAGACGTGCTCGACATCGATGCCCATCAGCTTGGCCCCTTGCTTCTCCTTGGCGACGGCGCGAATCGCGCGGCCGAGGTCGGTGCGCGTGACGATCCACAGCATCAACGCCGACGTGACCAGCGCGCCGGCGAACGCGAGCAGCTTGGCCAGCGCGATGAAGGCGGGCCCTATCTGCACCGTGGTGAGCGTGTAGGCGGTGTCGATCGTGCGCGTGTCGCTCTTGAACAGCAGCAGCGCCAGGTTTTCCAGCACGATCGCGATGCCCAGCGTCACGAGCAGGATGTTCTCGTCCTTGCCGTGGCTGGCGCGGCTGATCACGCCGCGCTGCAGCGCGTAGCCGAGCGCGAACATCGCCGGCACCATCAGCGGGAGCGCGAGGTAGGGATCGATGCCGAACGCGCTCTTCAGACCGTACACCCCGTACAGCGCCACCATCAACGCCGCACCGTGCGCGAAATTGATGATGTGCAGCACGCCGTAGATCAATGTGAGGCCGAGCGCCACCAGCGCGTAGATCGCACCGGTGGTGATGCCGTTGAGCAGCGACGCGAAGAGGATGTCGGGACTCATGGCTGTCCGCTTGCCTGTTTCAAGCGAGCAAAGCCGCGGGCGGGTATGCTCCGGCGCTCGTGTGCAGCGTCCTCCGCTGCGCTCCGGATCCCTTGCGGTCCTCGATCGCATGGCCCGCGTCGAAACTCGCTCCGCTCACTTCGTTCGCTGTGCTCGAACAGTCGACGCGAGTCAGATGTTGAAGCGCGCGTTATGCGCGCGCGGCCATGCACTCTGCGGTGCTCGGCGTCGCACAATGTCGCCGCCGGCGCACACCCGCCCACGGCTTTGCCAACACCACCGAGGTAGTCATCGACGAAGGGCTCGGTGGTGCTGCGCGGTGGGCGGTACCCGGTGGCGGCGACTTGTGGGGCGGCGAGAAGCGCAGCGAAGCAAGGGGGAGTCCGGACCCGAAGGGGCCGGACCGGCGAGAAGCCATGAAGCGGCGGCGCGTTCAGCGCCGCTGCGAGCGGCATCGCAGCCGCCCTTGTGGCGCGAGCATCGCAGCGAAGTCGGCCTGCAAGGCCGACCGCCACAGTAGGAGCCGCCACCGGGTACCGCCCGCCGCGCCGCGCCGACGTCCAGCAGGCCTTCATGCCTTGCCGCTCCAGTGGATCAACTTCTTTTCGCCCAACAGGAACAACAGGTTGAGCAGGTAGCCCAAGGCCCCGGTCACCAGGATCGAGCAGTACATCTCCTTCACGTTGAACACCTGCTGCGCGTCGATGATGCGGTGGCCCAGGCCGTTCTCCGAGCCGATGAACATCTCGGCCACGATCACGATGACGAGCGCCATCGACACCGCGCTGCGCAGGCCGACGAAGGTCTGCGCCAGGCTCTCCATCAGCATCACGTCTTTGAACACGTGCCACTTCGACACGCCCATGATCTGCGCCGCCATCACGCGCGTCTTCTTCGCGTTCATCACGCCATAGGCACTGTTGAACAACACGATCAACATGGCGCCGAAGCTGGCGATGGCGATCTTGTTGATGTCGGTGATGCCGAAGATCAGCAGGAACAGCGGGATCAGGGCCGAGCTCGGTGTCGAGCGGAAGAAGTCGATCAGGAACTCCACGCTCCGGTACGCGGCCTCCGAGCTGCCGAGCAGCACACCCAGCGGCACGCCGATAACCACCGCGATGCCGAACGAGCACAGTGTGCGAAAAATCGTGGCCCACAGATCGCCGAAGATGGCGCCGCTGGCGAACACGCCGGCCATGTGCGCCAGTGTCTCGCCCGGCGGCGGCAGCAGCACCGGTTTGACGAACTGCGCGCTGATCAGCAGCTGCCACAACGCGAACAGCAGCAGCGGCCCGAGCAGCGGCAGCCAGCGCCGGTTCAACACCTGGTCCATCGCGGCCCGCATCGCGCTCAACCGGTGTACAGCAGCGACTTCACGTCGAGCCGCTTGTTGAAGATCTTGCGATCGGTGAACACATCGAAGAAC